>JAEURX010000038.1 GCA_016788885.1 Nitrospira sp.
TCCATGTCTTTTCCTTGATAGATCGTCTCCAGCACCTTGGGAGTCGCCTTCAAGACCCAGACGTTCTTGTCGATCTCCTGTTCCGGCATATACGCTTCTTTAATTTTGCGCTTATACTTGAACTGGATGCCGACATCGTCCTGCTTGATCTTCCCTGAGTTACCGATCTTGAGCCACTCGTTGTCGAATGGAGAATACATCGGCTTCATGAGATAGCGCAGCACTGGAAATGCGAGCGGGAATCCAATCAAAAACCCGATGGCATGAGTAAAGTTCGCAAAGAAGGTCCGGCGTTTGACGCTGCGTTCCAACTCAGGAAACGGGACCAACACTTCGCCGGGCGTAACATGGATACGCTCTTCAAGGTGCGCGATTTCCACCTCATGGGTCGTCACATACTCGTCGCGCTTAAAGGCAGGCAACGCCCCATACTCAGCCACCCCCAGCCGAAGCGCGACAGCGTCTTCGGTCACGGCCTGAACCTGCCCCATGGGCACCTGGCGCTCCTGAGCATCTCCAGTCCCGCCCCCAACGACGATATGGCTGATTTCGTGGGAGAGCGGGTCCATGATGACCCGGCGGACTTCTCCGACTTCACCGTCCGTACATCGAACTTTTGATTTGAGTTTCGGCTGCATCATACTCACTTCATCTTGATCGGCTTCGGAGTGTTGACCGAAGCGTTCTTGTATCCAGCCAACCACGCCGCCAAGGCATCGACGTCTTTCGGCTCCATCAGATCCTTATACTTGTCCGGCATCTTGCCCTTCTCGTACTCCTGCTCGAAACCTTCCGCCTTGTAGCTCTTGGGATCGAGAATCTTTTTGGCAATCTCGGCAGCGGAGAGCAAATTGCCGATATTATCGAGCTCCGGACCACGCTTTTTCCCGCCTTCACCGTTGAGCTTGTGGCAGTTGTAGCACTCCTGAAGCTGCCACTGCTCTTCACCCAGCTTGGCAACGTCCCCACTCGCAGCTCCAGTGGTAGCCGTCGGTGCAGCCTCGCCACCGGCCTTCTGATCGGCCGGCGCCTGAGCGGCACCCAACGCCTGCAGGCGTGCGGTGAGCTCTTTCGCTTTCTCGTCGAGAGCCTTGGCACGCTGCATCAGCACTTCGACCTTGCCGGCCTCGTAGTGCTCACGCTTCGGCTTGAGGATCTTTTCAATCTTGCCCTTCTCGTCTTCAGGATCATACTGCGGCCACATGGAGGCGCCGGCGATATAGACGACAGAGAGAATGGCGTAAAACACGAGCAACGCCCCGACTGCCTTTACTCCACCAAATGGCTTCAGCGTCGGGAAATCAAGAATCATAAAGACAGCGGCGCCGAGCATGGCATACCCGAAAAACAGCGCCTGAAAGACGAACGGAAACCCCAGCGCATTGGTGGCGCCGAACAGGATTCCGCCGACGACGACTCCCACTACCAACTTTTTAATAATATTTCCCATGAATGCCCTCGTTTAGCGCCCTTCCAGTATGGTGACCGCCCTACTTGGCCCCAGCCGGAACCGGGCTCCCCTCGTGCGCATGGCCCTTCGAATCGGACGGACGCAAGGTCACGATAATCGCGAAACTAACCACTGCATAAAAAACAATCGTAATGCCGGTGATCCACCAGGCCGAATACGAGAGAGTCGGCGTGAAGGATTCGGCCGTGAAGTCCGGCAACAGGTTGTAGGTGTGGAAGTACTTCCGCAGAAGCGACCGCACCGCGCCCATGAGGCCCATGGTCCAGATGGCGCTAAACGCCAGGAAGACCAAGACAAATTGAGAGGCGAAGTCGATCTTGCCCCAGACGATCGTCCCCTGCGAGACGGCTCGATTGTAGATCACGTAGTTGACAACCGTCACAAAGACCAACGTGAACGCGGCTGAATTCTTCGCCGGCATCAAGGCGAGGAAGTTCCAGTCCGATGGCAACTCCAACTCAGCCACCAACTTGGCCCCCGTCGGCACAAATCCATGCGGCGTCATCCAGATCGCGTTGCCCACGACCACCATCAAGAATCCGATCTTGATCACCGTGCTGGAGGAGACCGTCAACGGAATAAATCGGCCAAGGACAGCCGGTGCAAGTAACAGCGGCAACAGGAAGGCTAACGACGTCGCGTCCGGCACTGGATAGTCGGTCAACACCTTGGTCATGACAATCGGCAACAACACCATGACGATGGGCGCAACCACGGTCATACGGACCCGCTCCACGCCTTCGATGCGCTTCATACTCAGCCAGATGTAATAATTACTGGCCAGGAAGATCAGACCGATCATCGCCCCCTGCATTTCAAAGAACATCGACAGCTGGTCAGCCATCATGTAGGGACAGATGGACGCGTCGTAGTCACACAATTCATACGCCAGCAAGTAGCCCATGAACGGCAGGAACAACAAGGCGCCGACACCGATCATGTTGCCGACAAAACCCATCCAATCGTAATAGGCCCGATCCTCTTCCTTCTTTGACCCCATGAACATGTACGCGGCAATGAGACCGGCGACGAAACCACCGAACGTCACGTTACCAACGAGACGGTGTAGGTTGAGAGGCATCCAGCTGTAATTGAAGACCTTGTCCCAGAGGGACGCGGTCGCCAGAAACTCCGCCGGAGAGATACCCTCAGCCCGCACAGGAGTGTTCATAAAGGAGGTTGGAGCGTCGATCACAAATAGGGTGATCGAGCCGATGAGATTGAGCAGCACACCCAAGGCGATGTGACGCGCCTTTTTCTCACCCTTCCAGGCGTCCCACGTATAAAAATACATGTAGAGAACGATCGTTTCACCGATGAACAACAGCGGATACACCACCGCAAAGATGAGGAAGAAGTGATTGATGAGCCAGGTCGTAAACTGCGGATAGGTCGCAAGCAGCACGAAAATGAACAGGCCACCGGTCAACGCGGTCATACTATAGAGGATGACCGTCACCTTCGTGACTTCCTTCGCCAGTCGATCGTAGCGAGGATCCTGCTTGCGATAACCCAGCCATTCCGAAATCACCACGAAAATCGGGGCCCCCAGAATGAATCCTGCAAAGAGAATGTGGAGCTGAGCGACGATCCATACCGCCGTGCGATTCCCCGTATAGGGGAATTCCACAGGGGGCGCACTGGGAGCCTGGGCATAGGCCACTCCTCCCAATACCGCCACTAGCGCGAACATAACCAATAAACAGCGCTGCCAGATTTTCATGATGTCTCGCCGCTCCTCCTCATTCCAACCGATTGACCCGTGACTCGAACTACAAAGCAGGCGATCGTTACTTCACCTGATCCGCAGGCACCCAATCCTTCTTGTTGGCATCCCAGCCCTTGCCGGCCAAGCCGAAGGACCGCTCGAACGCCAGGATCTTCCATCGATCTTCTTCGGACAACTTGCTCTTCCACGGCTTCATCTTCGTGTTTGGCACACCTTCGGAAATGCGCCAGAACCAGACAGAGTCCGAATACATCTTCATGCGATCGCCATTGCGGAAGTCTCGCGCACCGGCCTTGACCGGCTTACCATCCTTGCCATGGCAGCTGGCGCAGTTGACATCAGGATTCTTCCCGCCGATGTATAACTCCTTCCCCTCTTCCAACACCTTCGGATCCGTCCACCAACCGGCAGGCATGTGCTTGTCGGCATATTCCGCGGGAGCAGGGGGTGGCGGAACAACCGGGCCCTCGCCGCCGCCTTCACCGCCACCGCCGCAACCAACCACACCGAACCCGAATCCGAGAATGCCGACCATCAGCGCCAATCTCTTCATGCCTGCCTGTTTCATAAAAGAACTCCCGCTCCTTTCTTCATGCCTGCACTCATTCAAGCGCGGACACCCATTACCATCGACAGAAAAAAAAGACGCTTCCCTGAGGCGCACGTCGCAGCCTCAGCAAAAGCGTCAAGACTCACAATACAACGAGGTCACGTTTGGACTTCCCCGCCTACTTCCTGCTATTCGATCCGGCGAGGAACAATGCCCCACGGACCGTGCCCTATTTCTGCCGCTTGCCCTGTCCCTTCCTTCGCCGTTGCTCGTCACGCATCCGCTTGCGGGAGATCTTTAGCCCAATCCATCCCACAATAGCAACAGCCGCAACCCCGAGCCCATACAACAACCACTGCGGAGGACCGAGATCGCGTTCGCACCCACTCCCGAAATCAACCCGAAGCTTTCGTTCGGTCTCCAGATCGTTCGGATCGAACTGGATCTTGAGATTTCTCTGCTCCCCGCCGGCCTCTACGAGCAGCGGGTCGCCGACATTGTCGTTATGAAGGTGCAGGGTGACTTTATAGTACCCATCACCATCGGTCTCCACGGTCTGACCCACCGTGATTCGGGTGTCCTTCACCAGCACTTCGCTTTTAGTGCTGGGGCGACCGTCTTTCCCGCAGACAAACCCCTCGACCGTAAACCGATGGTCGGCCGCGTGGCTCGCAAACAATACAGACGGTACGAGCAGCGCGCCGATCAACACCCAACAGGCCTGCCGGACGGAATGACTGCCAATTCGCTTCCGTCCTTGCATCTGAAGAACCCGTGTCGGACTCGTGATTGGCCTCACCCACACCTCGAAACACGCTATGCTCCGAGAGGCCTCCTCGACACGAACTCGCGCCAATTTTGAGGCCGACTCTTCTAGCATAGCCCCCCCTCTTTGTCAACAAATGGATGGAGTCAAACGGATGGAGAAACGATGGAAGAAGCGAACAAATCCGATCACGGCAGGCTGGAAAAATCGTGAATCGAGCGGAGCAAAAATCAACGGCGGCGCGTGAAGAAATTTTCTTCTGCGCCACTCGGTCGACGGCTACAAATGACCCCGTGCCTTGGCATCAGCAGCGGCGCGATCCACTTCCTGGCGTCGCTCTGAATCTTTCTTCGCCATCCACGCCTCCCAAGACTTTCCGGTCGCCGTGTCTTCACCGGTGAACGCCAGGGCAGCGATCTCGGAATACGGAATGGTCATCGTCCCGCTACTGGTCGCGGGGAACAGCTCGATCGTCGGCTGGGCGCCCGTCGCTGTGCGATTGAACAGATACCCCGTCACGTGATCGCCTGACCTCAACTCAACGGTGATATCCCCCCGGTAGTCGAAGGCCAGCTCGATTGCTTCGCCCAATTCGGCCTGAGTCGCAGGCCGGAAGACTCGCCCTTCCAAACTTCCGCCTTCCGGCGCGTGGTATTTTGCGTCAGTCATCGTGGTTTCACTCACTGCAAGCCATGTTATGTGATGATGGGGGAAGCGTTCGGCCGGCCGAGCGGCCGAAACACTTCTCCGTGACTGTGATTGGGGCCACCGCTCGGTTATCGCGCGTTGGGCAACAACGTTATCTTGACGGTTTTCGTGAAGCCGGACAAGGAACCGAAGGTGTCCTCCACCGCTGAGGCTTCATATCCGCAATGCACCATGCAGTCCGCGCATTTTTCATTTCGGCCGGTGCCATAAGCATCCCAATCGGTTTTTTCCATCAGCTCCCGAAAGCTTGAGGCATACCCCTCCTGCAGCAAATAACAGGGCCGCTGCCAACCGAAGACGTTGTAGGTGGGATTCCCCCAGGGCGTGCATTGGTATTGGCGCCGTCCCATGAGGAACTCCAGGAAGAGCGGGGACTGATTGAACTGCCAGTCGCGCTTTCGATTGCTCAGAATCTTCGAGAACAGCTCGGTCGTCCGGCTCCGCTTCAGGAAATGCTGCTGATCCGGGGCCTTCTGGTAGCTGTAGCCCGGCGAGATCATCATGCCTTCGACGCCCAGTCCCATCATTTCATCAAAGAACTTCCGGACGCGCTCCGGGTTGGCGTCGTCGAACAACGTGGTATTGGTCGTAACGCGATGCCCGCGCTTGAGCGCCGCCTTGATGGCCTTTACCGCCACATCGTAGACACCGTCACGGCACACCGCTAAATCATGCTCGTCGCGTAAACCGTCCATATGTACGCTGAAGGTCAGAAACTTCGACGCCGGATACTCGTCGAGCTTCCGCTCCATCAAGATCGCATTCGTGCAGAGATACACGTACTTCTTACGCTCCACGAGACCGCGCACGATCTCGGGCATTTCCGGATGGATCAGCGGTTCACCGCCGGGAATACTGATGATGGGGGCGTCACATTCATCAGCTGCAGCCCAGCATTGCGCCGGCGTCAACCGCTTATCCAGCACATGATCCGGATATTGAATCTTTCCGCACCCCGCACAGGCGAGATTGCAGCGAAACAAGGGCTCGAGCATCAACACGAGCGGATACCGTTTGACCCCCCGCAGCTTCTGGGTCAACACGTACTTGGTCACTGTATACATCTGGGAGACTGGAACAGCCATCCCGTTCTCCTATTCTGATAAATGTGAATGTGAGTAACGACTGAGACTTCCGGCCTTCTAGCAGAGGAATCGCGCGGATTCTACCACCGCGATTGAAAAATCGTCAATTTAGGTTGTCGAGACAACCTGGCGAATCCGCGTCCGGTAGTCGAGGAAAAACGCCATGAAGACGCCAATAACGAGCGCCAGCACCCCAGCCACCGCCACATTGAGCAAGACGCGCGGGCGAGTCCGTTTATCGGCAGGGATTGCCGAATCCAATACTTGTACCGTCGGGGTATCTCTGGCTTCGGCAATCTTGGCCTGTTCATGCTGCGACGTCAGGAGAGTGAACAACGTTTCTTGAACCTTCACCTGGCGGAACAATCGCCCGAATTGCAGGGCCAAATCCGGCACCGCGACCATAGCCGGATGGAGTCGATCAGTCGACAAGAGGCCCTTCGCATCCTTCCCGGAACCCATCATAGCCAGCTGTTTCTTGAGTTCATCAACATTGGAGCGAATTCTGGCGAGGTCAGGATTATCCGGCGACAGATATCCCCCCATGACTTGCATTTGGACTTCCTGTGCCGTGATCTGCCCTTGAATCATCGCGGCAGCTTCGATCATCACCTTCGCTTGCGCCTCGACCGCAACCGTCTTGTTTTTGGCCTGAAAATCCCGCAGCGCCTCCTCAGCCTTCGCCATACTTTCCACCGTTTCACCCAGGCGCCGCTCGAGAAAGGCTCGATTTTGCCCTGCCTTGCTGACTGTAACTATGCGGTTCAGGCGATCGAGGTTCGCCACATAGAAATTCGCCATGTCCGCCGCAACTTGAGGGTCTTCATCTTCCACCGACACCTTGATGACCTTCTCCTTCGTCACGGTGATCCGCAGATGGTCCTCCAATTCCTTTCTCGTATCGACCATAGTCGACTCACGATATCGATTCATCAGATCGAATTTCTTGATCACTTCGTCGGCCATCAAACGGGATTTCAAAATTGAAACAAACACATCAGTTGGGGTGGTGGGAAGCCCTGGTAGGCCAAGACCAAGGTTTTGCGCCATACCGGCGGCACCCGGTGAAGTCAATAATGCCGCTAACGCACCGCCTTCTTTAGACTCCAGCTGTGGCAAGACAGATGACGTTGATTCGTAGATTTTCGGGAGAAGAAGGCTGATGGCTAACGCGAGACTAGTCCCCACAAGAAAGAACGCGGCTATCATCGTTCGACGCGCAACTAGAACGTCCCAATAGTCAAACAATGTCACGGGATGATCTGCAGGGAGGTTCTCAGCCCGAGGGCGAGGAGGATCCAGGAGGGCGTGGGGACTATCCGAAGGCCAATCCATAGGCAATCCGATCGACTATCGGCCAACCACCGCAATGCCTGCCGCCGTCAGAGCAAGACTGCCGATAATACTGGCCACCGTCTGCCACAACGCGAGCTGAGGGGGGCGCGCCTCGATTTTTTGCGGGACCACAATGGTATCTCCCGGGCGCATTTCCTTTGCCGAGAGATAGGAGGAGTCCGTCGTCCCATTTGCCCGCATGACGTACATCTCACGCTTATTGGCATCTTCGGTGACACCACCGGCCTGGCGTAAATAGTCGTTCAGATCCAAGCCTGGCCGATAGACCACAGACGTTGGGTTCTTGACGGAGCCAATGATCCCGACCGTTTGGGGCGGCGTCGGAATCGAAATTCGGTCTCGCGACTCTAAAATGATATCGTCCTCGGTGCCTTCCAGACGTTCGATCGAATCCAAACTCACAATGACACGACCCAACTCGATGCGTGATGCGGTCGCCTCCAGTTGCTGGAGACGTAAGGCCAGCACCTGCTGCTCCGCCATAGCCCCACTTGCACCTGCCATGACGTTCAACCCAGCCGTGCCGGCAGCGATTCCGGCTGATTGCGCCGTTAATCGCTGGCGTTCCGCGGCGATAAACCGATCCAGCTCGGCCTGCTGCTTCACTTTGACGGACTCCCGCACGAGGACGATACCGCTTGGAAACGCATTAGGCGTGAAGCCGCCTGATCGTTTCAACACCGAGCTCAACCGCTCGCCGATCTCAATGGTGAAGTATCCCGCTCGCCGAACCTCCCCTTCCACCAACACTAGAGCCGGGGCTCGCATTTGACTCGATATCACAACCTGGTCCAGCCGACTCAACGCAACATTGTCTGAATCGCGGCCATCAAAAACCGCTTTGGGACTGAATGGAATCACCTTCGTCAGATACGTGGCCGGATCGGTCCGAACGATCTCGGCGCGATCGGCATACGCGTCGACTGTGAGCTGTTCGGGAGTCAGGATATCTTTCACACGCATTCCGGATCGAAACTCATAGGGCCCAGGACTTTTCACCGCACCGACAAGACTCACTACGTTCACCACTTGAGTAGGCAAAGTCGCGATTCGGATATAATCGCCGTCCAGTAGGATCGGATCTCCGCCCTCCACACCTACACGACTTTTCTCCTGCCCCTGCGAGGCGAAGGCCCGCACAAGATCCACATCGATCATATTCCGTTCCTGCAACGCCGGATCCTGGCGGAACAGGTGACAGCGTTGGCGATCTGACAAGGGCGTGAGCCCCCCGGCCAATGTCAACAATTCCGTCAACCGAGTCCCGGGTTTGAGTTCATAAATCGCCGGCCGCTTAACCGACCCGCTAATGGCAACGACCGGCCCAAGCGGCGGAACCAGCACGACATCGCCAGCTTGAAGCCGGTTGTCCTGCCGCCGGTCTCCTTGAAGCAAGAATTCATATAAGTCCAACTGTCCAATCGTTTTCCCATCCCGCATAATCCTGACCTGTCGGAGAGAACCAGACCGAGACGGTCCGCAGGCCGCATAAATCGCGTTCGATGCGGTGGCCAACGCGCTCAGCTCATAGGCTCCTGGTCGTGCCACTTCGCCGACCACATACACCTTCATGGTCCTGATGCGGGCCATCGACACATGCAATTCAAAACGCTTCAAGAGCATGCTCAGGCGAGCGTGAATGGTACGCTCGGCCTGCGAAAACGTCTGGCCGCCAACCGGAATGGCACCCACCTGCGGAATTATCACCATTCCGTCTCGTTCGACCGGTGCAATGTAGCTACGATTGAAATTTTGATCCGGGACATTCCAGATGTGGATGGCCAGCGAATCCTGGGGGCCGATCACATAGTCAGGCCCAACCGGCACATCTTGAAGCGACGTGAACCCGCCCGCATGGGCGTCGAAAAAATCATAGCCGAACTGTTTTAAGCGGCTCTTCACCCCCTGCAACACCGAAAATTGTGCAAAGGCTTCTTCCACAGAAAAGTCCTGATGCCGTAGCAACTCGGCAGTAAAGGGCTTTTGCTCCACCTGCTGTTTCGCTTGGCTAAGCTGATTCTGGGCTTGCCCCTGCATGCCACCCACAGCCCCCTGCACTGCCGATTGCAGCCCCTGTAGCTGGGAGACGCCCTTTTTTTCCCGCTCGACCTGACTCTGTAACTCCAAACCACGTTTTTCTTTTTCGGCCTGCAGCCGTTCTAGTTGCCGATCACGCTCTTCCTCTTCCTGTCGCATGCGTTGTTCAACCGAGGTCGGAAGGAGACTATTCGCCGCCATGGGCCAGTAATCGTTCAGGTTTGGCACCGTGTTTTCTGGCGACAAGTCGGGAGCCGTCGGGATCGGGCACGGGGCATGTTGAGGGACAATGGGCTGGGTCGCCGTGGGATTCGTGAGAATGGCTTGACCCGGAGGGGTCGTCGATAATCCATAATTTCCAAACGGAAGGAAGGGGGACATTTGGCTGCTGATTGACGGGCTAACAGACGTACCGGAGGGAGCGGACGGAATCACGGGATTCGTGAGCGTCTGCGCGAGCAATGACGGTGGCAGGATCATACCCCCAACCAGCAACCAGATCACCGCCCTCATCCACCGGCCTGTGAGTTGCCCGCTACGAACACGGGGCACACGCCATTGCATTGAAAGAGGCATACCGTTCTCAGAATCCCGCCTGTGGATAACGACTGTAGGTTCTAATCCAAATTCATCGGCTCAGTCAATCGAGCTCGGAATCAGACCAGTCAGAATTGCACCGCCACGGCTGTCCAGAGGAGATGATTTTTCGCCGTCACACCGGCGGCAAAGGTTTCAGCAAAGGGTGTGAGGGCCGACACCTGACCGGGGTTAGTCAGGCGCTGATAGGTGTACCCCCCCATGACCTGAACGTCTTTGGAACACCACCAGGTCAGATCGACGGCAACTTCACGCTTTTTCTCATGAACCGGCTGTCCCCGCTCCCGCTCCTGCAGATTGAAGTTTGCGCCCAATTGCAGGGTATCGGTCAGATACCGGGTGCTGCGCACAAAAAAGTCGGTCCCGTCGGTACCCATGTGATGTCCCAACGGAAATCCCCGGTAGCGCATGCCGCTGGTATAGGTCCCGTTGTTGTACCAGACCTGGCCCAATTCCGGATGGCGGCGCCGGCCGTAATCCGTATCGGCATATTCGATGCGCAGGTCCATGGTGTCGCCCTGAAAGACCTGCGGAATATAGAGACCGCCCAAAAACGCCGCCCGGCTCGGAATCGGTAGCTGCGACCACTTGTCTTCCGTGCCGATCTCTCCATACAGTTGAAGCCCCGCAGGGAAGGGAATCACGTAGGGCACCGAGGGAAGCCTGAGCCGGAAATCGGCCATGCCCTGCTCGTTGACGTCCTTGTCGGCTCCCTGATTGGCCGGATGGATATAGGTATCCACCACCGTCTCCGGGAAGGATTGATCCCGTCCGCGACCGCCGAACTGGGTCAAGCGCGTCAAGCCGAATTCCAACCAAGTGGTGGGCTGATAACTGATGCGCAATCCGAACACTCGGGCGCGTGAAAAATCTCGGTTACGCTCCAACTGCGCGAGAAACGCATTGACCTTCCAGTCCCCCAGCCCACTGAGCGGTCCCGGCAATTGAAACGGCCGTTCCGTGCCCAACTTGATCATGTCCATTGGAAACGCATGGTCGGTCAGCAACAATGACCCATGATAGCCCTGCCCCCACCATTGCGTTCCTCGTCCGACCTCCAGCGCAATGTTCGCGTAACTTAACTTGAGGCTGAATTCGCGCAGATAGAAGTTGTCGGCATTGTTCGTGGCCCCAATGCCCAGCAGGTGGCGATTGCTGATAAATTTCGGCTGGATCATCAGGGCTGCCCATTCGTTGAGCTCCGCCCAAGCGCGCACATCGGTTTGATTCTGCACACCATTGACAGAATATTCCCCGCCCCGGTTTTCACGGAACCGTACGGTTTGTCCACCGCCGATGGACGACGCATCAACCTCCGATGTGACACGGGCGCCGACGCGCAGCGGCCCGGTTTTATCATCAGGACGCGCCCGAATGGTGCCGAGGCGAATGAGTTCCGGACGGAACTCCGCGAGCAATCGTTCCAACAGCGGCTCGGCAATGGCCTCGCGACCGTCGATGTCGATCTCATCGGCACGAACCCGTTCGATGGCCCGCGCGACATACTGCGCCGCCTGCAGACGGCTGAATGGCTTAGCCCCAATCAATGCACGATCAATCACGCCCAGAGCACTCAGGCGTTCGATCGCGTCATACGACCAATGATGGAGCGGCACGTTCGATGTCGCGTGACCAATCCCCTCGTACGCGAGCACGAAGAGGAACATGACCGGCACAACGCGAACCAAGAGCCGACGGACCAACCCGATTCCTCCCACAGGACAAAGGCGTGATTGTGGGAACGCGGAGGGGAACAAGTCAATCGCAGACAGGCACTAACATGTCACTATGGAAGCCGACTGATCGTGCGAAGGAGAATGAGGAGATCACCAAGAAAAGAGGCATTTTGCACATATTCCCTGGCTACTCGAATCTTATCGGGCAGTATGTGTTGGATGTAATACTCTTCCGGACGTGTTGCCTCCGCGAGGATTGCCTCTTCGTTTCGATATTTGAGTGAGGCAGGGTCCGTGATTCCCGGACGGACCTTCAATAACTCCTCATAGTCTTGGCGGAATTGCTCAACATAGCGGCGCACTTCAGGCCGTGGCCCGACCAGACTCATTTCCCCACGCAAAACGTTCAGCAATTGCGGCAGCTCATCGAGTTTTGTCCGTCTCAGCCATCGCCCCACGACGGTCACCCGCGCGTCTCCGCTCACGGTGATTTCGCTGCCATCCAGCCCCACACCAGGGCGCATGGTGCGAAACTTGTACATTCGAAATGGGCGAAAGCTTCGGCCAATCCGCTCGTGGACAAACATCACCGGCCCTGCCGATTCCAGCTTAATCAATAGTGCGGTAAGTGCGAACAGCGGCAACAGAAGGACGATTCCCGCTAGAGCAAGTGTCACATCCACACAACGCTTGATCACCGACGATACTCGGCGACAATCGTGCGGACTGACTCGATCACATGCTCTATATCGGTTTCGGTCATGCGCGGATAGATGGGGAGGGACATGATTCGCTCGAAAACGCTGCTGGCAATGGGGAAGTCATCGGGTGTGAAACCATATCTGGTGCGGTAGTAGGGATGAAGATGTAACGGGATAAAATGTACCGACGCCCCAACTCCATACTTTTTCAGCGCCTGAATAAAATCATTACGGGTGATTCGGAGTCGATTCAGCTCCAATTGTATGACATACAAATGCCATGAATGCTCTGCCTCCGCCCCTGCGCTCGGAAGGCGGAGTTCTGGCAGATCGGCAAATCCACACTCATACGCGGCCGCGATCCTGCGCCTTGCTTCGAGCAATCGCTGACACTTACGTAGCTGTTCGATTCCGATCGCAGCCGCAATATCGGTCAAATTGTACTTGTACCCCGGTGCTCCGATTTCGTAGTACCACGACCCCGAATCGGAATATCGTTTCCACGCGTCTTTGGTAATGCCATGCAACGTCATCCGGCGCATCCGCTCAGCCCAGGCCTGATTATTGGTGGTTGCCATCCCCCCCTCACCGGTCGTCAGCGTTTTTGTCGCGTAAAATGAGAAGCAGGTGATGTCTCCCACAGATCCGATCGGCTGGCCGCGATACGATGATGGAAATGCGTGTGCCGCATCTTCCACGACTGCCAATCCGTGACTGCTCGCAGCCGCGAGAATGCCTTGCATATCGCAGGGCAGCCCCGCGATATGCACTGGGATCACGGCCTTCGTTCGCCGGGTGATTTTTCCAGAAAGAGCCGCGACGTCAAGGTTCAAGGTGAATGGGTCGCAATCAAGCAGAACAGGCGTGGCCTTAAAGTACGCGACGACCTCCGCCGTGGCGGCAAAGGTCATGGTCGGAATGAGAACCTCATCGCCCTCCTCAATCCCCAGGGCTTCTAACGCCACATGCAACGCCGCAGTGCATGAATTCGTTGCCACAGCATGCTCGGCCCCGACCTGCGCCGCAAAACTCTCTTCAAACTGCTGTACCTTTGGCCCTGTCGTCAACCAACCCGACTCAAGCACCTTCATCACAGCGGACATTTCTTCTGCTCCGATGTCAGGAACATGAAATGGAACTTGATGGTCACTCATGATGTAGTGGCTTTCGAATAGTGCCGAGATAATGGGTACATAGGAACGGGATCACACTGAGAAGTTGACAGGCCCACCAGGAGATCGGGGCAACAAACCGAGCGATCGGAGGGGCGAGCGTGAGGCGATGCAGTTCGACGGTACATCCTTCGAACAGCTCTTGAATTTCACGCCGAGAAACGCCGCGTACATCGACATTCCACGGATTATTGACAAAAAAGTCGTACCACAGAATTAAGCCGGTGGGCTTCAGGACTCTCAGCATTTCCTGAGCAAGTCGCTTCCGAACCTCCTCGCTCAGGATGGACGTAAACACAGTGGATTGAATGATAAGGTCGAAACTTTCATCGGGAATCTGGAGCACAGTGGCATTTCGGCACTGAACAGTCACCCCTACAGGACTCAGACATCGAGCGTTCGCGACTCGCGACGCTAGCAAATCCACTCCGGTGATCGAGCCGGGGTTGGCGCCCCATCGGATGAGGTCTCGAATCCAAAATCCGTCGCCGCATCCGACATCAAGAATTTGAACCCCGCTAAGTGACGACCAGCCTGCCTGCGCGAGGATCGATAGCGTCCGACGTTCTCGTTCCTGCAGCATGAACAAATTGCCCTGATTGAAGAGGGAGAACTGTCCAAGGCAAGAACCACGCTCACGGCGTGCATAGGCCTCACGAATTCGAGTTTCTTCTAGGTCCGATCTCACCGGACCGGTCGCGGAGGATTTATCTGAAAATTCCACGCTCATCATCTGGACAGCGGAATGGAATTCGCGTCGGTATCAGGCACCTTGCGACGAATCCAGAAATCGAATATCCCGCGAACATACCCCAGGCCGTAACTGACATGAAGAATCGGAAAAACCAGCAACATCCATCCGGCACAGCGAAGGCCACTCGACAATCCTACCGCAAACGCGAAGACAAAATCTGCCAGCGCATAGCAGCCCACCAACAGCGCCAGAATGAATCGGGAAGGTTGGAATACCGTCGATGCAGTGGAAAGACTAATGAGCAATGCTAAACATAGAAGGGGTACCAGTTGCCGCAGGGTGCAGACTCTGCCCACTTTCCACGCAACCAGTGGTTTAAAGTATCCATACTGGTAATACATTCTCCAGAGTTGCTGCAGGGATGAACGGGCATAGTAGTAGGAGACCACGTCAGGGACCAACAGGACTCGACCCCCTCGAGAAATTAATCGATGGTTGAATTCATCATCCTGATTTCTGATGAGTTGTTCATCGAACAACCCGATTCGGGCGAACACGTCTTTCCTGTAACAGCCCCCGAATACCGTATCGACCAATCTCGGCGTGGAGGTTCCGATTCGGAAATATGACGTTCCCACACCGAAGGGGTGCGAGAGGCCGTAAGCAATCGCGTGCGCCACGGGGCTGTCATTGGCAGGCACGGTCATACACACCCCGCCGACATTGTCCGCCCCGCTCCGCCCCAACCATTCCACCAGGCCGGAAATATAGTCCCTCGGATAGAGACTATGTGCATCCATGCGCATGATGATGTCGCCGGTTGCCTCCGCGATGCCGATATTCAACCCGCACGGAGTGGTTCTCTCCACATTGTCCAGCAGGCGTATCATGGAATGCTCCGCAAGATACCGGGAAACAATTGACCTCGTCCCGTCCTGGCTCAGGCCGTCGACGACCAGAATTTCGAGGCGATCCCTGGGATACGTGCTCTCTAGAATGGATTCTAGGCTGGCTGCAATGAAAGGCGCTTCATTGAGGCAAGGCACAATGACAGATACGATCGGAGGCATCTTCACAACCTGCCCCTTGATGGCTTCATCACATTGTGCAACGCGCGAACGCACAAGCAGGCACTCAGAAAGATTCGCTTAGACCTTTGCCACCTGTGGAGCATTACCCCGGCTCGACACTAAGTACAGCGCATACCCAAGCCCCATACTCATGGCCATCCCTTTCAAGCCAGGGATTCCGCTACGAATACATAAGGGGTAGGCTGAAACAAGCCCCGCAAAAATGAATTGACCCGCCACGCTCACACACGCAAACTTGAACACTGCCCAGTGAAGTCCCCCTAGAAGTAGCGCTCCAACTACCGACGCCAACAACCCATAATTTATATAAAAGTCCGTCATCAGATTCATGCCCCATCCAGTGCGTGCGGGCAAACCAGCAGAAGCAGCAAAATGCTCATACGGTCCTTCATCGGGTCGATCTTCTGCGACGAACCTCGGCACAAGAATGCTCCCAAGATAGCTAAAGGAGCCGCCGGGATACGGCTCCACTCGATTTGCCATTGCAATATACTGGGAAAATACGGTCCTAGACTCGGCATTGACTATCACCTGTGCAGCCGCTTCACTCATAACCTCGGATAGCCCCATCGGCCCCTTCATTTCACGAAACACACCAATGGCACTAAGAGGGATGAGAAGTGCTAGCGCGAGGCATATCCCACGCCCGGCCCGGATTCTATGGAAGCTTGCTAGTGCCACTGCCGCAAGTCCGCCTTCAAGGAAAATGACCCTATCTCCCAGCGCCATCATGGACGTAACAAAGAGTGCCCCCCCAATGAGTATCAGCACCCAGAATATGTACGTCAGTCGCCCCGGTCGGACTTTTAAGGTCTCGCCCATGCCGACACCTGCAAAGAGGAGAATACAAAGGCACATCGAGGCGATACTCAGCATCAGCTTTAAAAGCCCACCGTAGGCACCCAACTGCTCAGCTGATTTAAAGACTAGGTATGCGGATTCCCCCTCATTCAAATAAGTGAGTACGATCTCAACCCAGGGCATGATCCCAACAATAAAGCTCACAGTACCCAGAAGGAGCACCGGCCATCCACTCAAGAACACATCACCGCACTCAAGCTTTGGCAAAACATTCGGACGCAACAATAGGACTGCCCAGGCCATCAAATAGGTGTCAGCGAACACTAGGCTTACTAAGACCGCCGCCCAAAAATGTTGGTTGTATGAGATGAAGTAGGGAAACCCATCATACCAATACTCTCCGAGGGTCCACCCCAGAGCCTCGTGGAAGAAGACCACGACATATCCGTGCAATAGATAATTGTAAGACAATCCTAATAACAGGAAGACACCGAAAGATTTGGCCCTACAGAGCACATAGACATTGAGGAGGAGAAATAACAGAACCAGCACTACTGCAAGTGCTTCCATTAGCTTAAGTCCCAACCTCTTCCAAAATTTGTGCTATTGCATCAAATGCCTTCTGCACTGAAACCGTAGTAATGCATTTTTGTGAAATCGGACATTTCGAAAAAAGGGGTGTCTCGAAACACGGCATACATGGCAAGGAGTAATCCGTCTTCACGATGAGATTCCTCTTTCCCAATGGCTGCGTCTGATTAATTCTTGTTGGGCCGGCAACGGTCACAACAGGCACGCCAACCGCTGCAGCAACATGCCCTAATCCGGTATCGCCACATAGAAAAACATTTGTCCTCGCTATGCATGCAGCCACGACACTAAGAGGCATGTCCTGAAATCGCACAACCCTCTTAGCCATATCCTTCGATCCGGCCTCAAACAGCCGATCCTCTGGGCCGAAAAACAGAGCTACTTTTCCATTTGGGAATTCGGTCAAAAACCGCGAGATGACATCCCAGCACCATGGCTCTGGGAGTTTCTTATCTTGTTCAAATACGCCACAGCCTGGATGCAAACCCATGACAACATGCCCCTCGAGTTCGTGCTCACGCCATACCAACGCCGCATCTGTCTCCTGCGCCTGGTTTAAATGAAATTTTGCAGATAAATTTCCATTGGTTTCAGCATCGGGAAGCAACAATTTAAGGATTTGGATATTCTCCAGACTCCGATGATTCATAAGGTTTGTCTGCCGCCAATGCGTGTATCCCCAGCCGCGACTGGCAATGCCGCCTCCGGCAACCAGTTTCAAACCCGACAACAACCTCAACAGGAGACCTACTTTTGGCGATAGCCCTGTCGCTACGATCGCAGCATCAAACCGCTCAAGTCGAACCTTGGAAAAAAACAACAGTATGTCGAGCACAGACCTTTTGCGAAATGACATGCTTCTTACTTCGTCGCAGAGATCGGAGCCTCTTATCACATCCCCAGCTGCCAACGATCCTGCCACAACTGTGACGTGGGCGTTCGGCAACGCCGTGCGAAGCACATGCAGCATCGGCGTGGTCATAATCATGTCCCCGATACCCCAGGTCTGAATAACGAGGACTTTTTTCATGCGACCTCAAAGGATGGTCGCCCTTGCTGCTTCCAAAGTAACACCAAAGCCTCCACTCCGTCCTGAGACGAATACCTGGCGAGGGCTCCACATGCAACGACATAAACAACCGTCGATGCACACACATGCGCCCTATTTTCCGCGGGCCACAGAAACAGCCGGGGTAAACGTACCCCTACACAGAAAAGTGGCCCAAGAAGGCATGGAGTCGATTCACAGGCAAACACCCCACCAAGCTTTTTGTCCATCACAGCCATTAAAAGATCACTTCCGGCTCGTCATATAAACCTTGGCTGAATTACACGACATCTTGTGAGAGAGAATGATCTACGCAACAGCCGCGGGCATCCGCCTCACCATGAAACGAAATAGATAGAGACCTTCGAATAAGACCTGAAACCCAACTGCTATGACATAGCTGACCATGAGACCATTTCGACCATGATGCACGAATAACGGATAGCTAATGACCATTTGCAGAATGTACCGTGCCGAATAAATGATTGAGACTGCATGCATCCGTCCATCGCTGAGGAGGGGCATCAAGAGCACCCTTGAAATGGCCTCAGCGGGAAGAGCCCATACGGCCAACTCCAATAAACGCCCTGTCTTTTCAGCGGCCGACGCATCGAACAGACCACCGCCAAACGCCAACCCAACCACCTCGCGCGCGTTCCAATAAATCGCAGACGCCATCGACATGGTTACAAGGAACAGGCCGACGCAACAGGACAAGAGGATCCATTTGGCCGAATGCACATCTCCAGATTTCAGATAGCGAATGTACCGAGGGCCCATCACCAGAGCCAATGGTTTGCCCGCAAGTATAGAGAGCGGATAAATGAGCGCGAGCGCATAGGTCATCATCGCGATGCTTCCTACCCCATCCATCGAGGCCAACGCTCTCAACAATCCCATCGCTACCTGAGCCAATACGGCCGTTAGAAGGAGCCCGAATCCTTGGCTCATAAGAGAGCACATTTTGCCCTTTCCAACGTCAAGCCTTGGCTTGTAATGAAATCCCGTGACCCGTGTGAACATCATCCATAGGAAGGCGAGACCCACCGCACCAAAGACACACAAAGATAGGGCGGTTTCGTTCAGCGTCGGAGCATAACCAAAAATCCACCAACTTCCGACAATTCCCATTCGACTTACCGCCTGACAGACTTCCGCCCCCACAGGCACTCCATACGCAGTGAGTATGGAACTAAGAAAAGACCCGACCCCCAATACAAGGACCAACGGCATCAACAGGACAATAAGGCTGACCGCTTCATGTTTCGCCGCGCCCTGAAGTCCTGGGGCTAACAATTCGGTGAGCGGGATCGAAAACATGGCGGCCAGGACGACCAAACTCGTGAAGCATAGCAACAGGTAGCTCAAAATCCCGGAGAACAGATCATTGGCGTAATTGAAGTCTTTGCTGTGAACCCCTGAAAATTTTGCGGCGATGAGGGCCTCAAAAAATACGAAGCCGCTCATACTCATCAACATAAACGGGACCGAATAGGCGACATCAAATGCATCCTTGTGCGACGACGTTCCCCAATTCGACGCCAAAAACTTCATAAACAAATATCCAACAAACGCGTTGAGCGCGACTTGTGTCGTGAACGACCAATGCCTGAGGATGTCCTTCATCATATCAACGGGGAAACCATCGCTACACCGCGAACCGTCTCAAATCTTCCCAGTGAATAGAAAACCAATTCCCGCTAGGCGGCATTCCTGTCGACTCATATTCCCTTTGGTCGATCCTTGTCCATGCCGTATCTTGAAACAATGTATTTAATTGACGCCGCACCTGCGTAGTTCTTATCATCGCCCCCCACACGTGAAACCACCGCTCATTCATCGAATTGGTTGCGGCCTGTTCTGGGCAAGCTTACTCACGCTCGCCTATCTATTCCCAATCAGTGACCTCTTTGCAGAAGAAGCCGTTCAGCCGTCAGTTGCCCGCCTCCTCGACGCCCGCTTCTCCGTCAGCACCTTCATGCTCAACCTCGAGAAACAAGGCCTGGAGGACAATACCTTCACGAACGGCCTGGGACGCGACACGACACTCATCGGCAATTTGGTCAACGCGACCGTCTATCGGCGGTTGCTCCCCAATCTCGAAGCGGAGCTCGGGGTCTTTGCCAATATACCCTTCGGACACGATACTGAAGTATCTCAAGTCCGGCCCATCGTCCGCCTGACCTATCAGCCGATCGATCAGCTCACCGCCGTCGCCGGGACGATCCGCACTCCGCACCGGGATTTCCACGACGCCGTCTTCGACAACGGCAACCGGTTCCTGCGTCCCATCGAGCAGGGGGCTCAAATGCTAGTGGATTCCCAACACTATCGGCAAGACCTGTTCATCAACTGGCAGCAGGCATTTCAGGGCTTGTCGCCGAACCGCTTCGACGTGGGATATGCCGGACAGCTGAAGTTCGGTCCGCTTCGATTCAACGGCCAAGCCCATTGGGTACGCAATGGGCAAGCCCTGTTCAAGCTGGACCGCTCCTTTAATACGCGCGACAACCTGGTGGTCGCCGCCGGCCCAGAACTGGTCCTGACGCCGCCCCGATTCTTCCGCTCCGCCGACTGGTGGAATGAAATCGGCATCAGTTACACCTATTTGGCAAGTTTCAACCAGGCTGATGACGGCTCTCCGACCTCTCGTGGGCGCGGCTACGAGCTTCGGGGCTGGCTCGACCTGGCCGGATGGCGTCCCTATGTGTCCTTCTGGAAAGGCCGGAACTTTCTCAGCCAGCAGGGCGATCCTGAATTTAGGGCGAGTAATTTCCCGGAATTCGGACTCTCCAAAACGGTACGGCTTGGAGACCGGGCATCAATTGAGTTTGGGGCCCAGGCCCGCCGAATCCGCGCCTTCTATACCGAAGACTCGATCAACTATTTCACCCGCGACACGTTCAAATGGGTGAATCAGGAATATCTGGTCTTCAACTGGAACTGGGACACGAATCACGCCGACCTCATTGGCGATGTCTGGGCTTCAGTTTCTCAACCTGCCGAGAAGGACCTGGACACGTCTTCAGCACGTCGGTTCCGGGTGAAGCTCGACACCTTGACCTACGTGTATAGTGTGGCCTATTCCGGCGTTCGACAGATTCATGGACTGCCGGTCTCAAACCATATATTCGCGGGCCAATACCTTGCCCCAGTGCTTCAGTACAAGGTCACTCCACAGCTGACGCTTGATGCCGGTGTCTTCGCCGGTCTGCCGGTAGCGGATACCCAACGGTTTCACACGGTGCAGCCGATTCTTTCCGCCGAATATGCGATGTTTCCGGATGTGCACCTGGTGGCTGGTACATTGCGACGCAACCATCCCTTCGTGGATGCATTGTTTGACGATGCGAAGTTATTCTCTCGCCCAATCGAACAGGGTTTCCAACTGCTGGTCGATCAGGAACACTATCAGCAAGATCTCTTTATCAACTGGAACCAAATTGAAACGTTCCAAAAAGCCGAGCGGTTCGATGTGGGCTATGCCGGCCGGGTAGCGGCGGGGCCTTTCGCGTTAAACGGCCAGGTGTATTGGACCCATTCCGGTGGCGCACAATATTCCGAGGCGCGCACATTTTTCGGACCTGGCCTGCCCCGCGATCGTCCTGCCGGGAACAATTTTCTGACTGCCTTCGGGCCGCAATTCACGTTTCAACCCCGACAGTACTGGTCCGCCGTGCCCTGGTTCCGGGAAATCGACATCATGGCTCTCTATCTCACTAGCCAGAATGAGCCCACGCAAAGTGGTTCCCCGATTGTCCGCGGTCGCGGATATCAATTCACTGCCGGATTGAACCTCGATGGCTGGCGCCCTTATGTCACGATTTGGCGAGGGGAGCAGTTCGTGAGTGAACGTGGCGACCCCGCGTATTATGCAGGAGATTTTACGGAATTCGGTCTCGTGAAAGACGTGGTATTACCGGCAGGTTTTTCTCTCCGCTTCGGCGGATTTGGACGCACCATCGAACGGCATCTCACCCATACCGAATATGCGCTGCTCAACTGGTCATGGGATCAATCGAGATGGCGAGGATTCTGCCTACGCCCCACCTTGTTGCATCGAGAAGAAACCCAGTGCTGATCAGCCTCAGCCGTGGTGAACGTTTCATCTGTTTTTCAAGCAAGGAGGATTGCCACCTGACGGACCGTGCACCTGCCCGGATACACTTCTCGCTTGCCACCTCGCATGAAGCTCGCTAGAGTAGCACTCTGAGACAATTTCGGGGAAATCCCTGTCGGTGAGAGGAGAAATAATGGGTCGCTGGTTCGTCGCACTACTGTTCCTAGTCCTGTTGGGCTTACCTACACGCGCACTGGCAGAAACCTATGTCGCCGCAGGCATCGGTATGAACGCCCCCTCCTTTGACACCACCGATGCCGGAAAGGTGGCACTCCAGAAAGACCTCTTTTACGGAGGCAAGATCGGCCATTATTTTAACGATCGCGGCTACAACTGGTTTGGGATTGAAGTGGACGCGTACCGTTCTACGCCAGGCATCAAACAACAAACATTGCCGACATCCAGCAACCCTCGACTATCGGGGCCGATTCCTGGTGCGGATTTGATGGTGCATTCCCTAGCTTTTAATGCATTGGTCCGCGTCACCGGCTATCAATACAAGGTGGAACCCTATGCAGGACTTGGCATCGGCCTGAATGTCGGGAATATTTCAAGCGGCAATTTCAGACCAGAAGCATCATTTGCCCCAAGCTTTAACGTGTTGGCTGGCATTCGGTACTACATGACCGAGTCGATTGCTCCCTTCATTGAGTACAAGTATAACTTCGCCCAATTCAAATTCGACCGCAGCAATGTCACGGCCGACTACCGCGCCAATCTGTTCATGTTCGGCATCGCTTATCATTTCGGTCGATAGGACGATTCACTCGTATCCCAACCACTTTACGACAGCTGCAATCAACGTCCCTCCTTTTGGACACATCGTGGTCGGGTCCATCCGGAGCCTTGATCACTTCACCTGCGCCGGTCTTCTCATGCCATTAGGAATCATGCGGTCATAGCTAGTCGCAGAGCAGACCTTACACCTCAGATACTTCTCTCCGCCCCGACCTCCCCGGCTTTGACATTCTCTGCGTCTGTTTCTTCACCAGACGAGCGAAAATCCTGGCAGGATTTCAGGTACGCGAGAATGCTCGACTTCGGAATCGTTAAGGCCTGGAACGCATGCCGGATCAAGGTATGTGCCCCCTCAACTTCGGGCAGGATGATTTCCGTGGCGCCAACGTCTTTCAGGTCTTCCGCCTCCCGAAATCCATGCGCCCGGACCAGCACGGGGATTTTCTCATTCAGTCCGCGCAGTCGACGAAGGGTGAGTGATGCCTCGCTGATGACCGGAAGCGCAACAATCGCTAACGCCGCTCGTTGAGCACCGGCTGCGTTCAACAGCTCGGTTTGCGAGGCATCTCCATACACGCATGAAATGCCTCGACGACGTAGCTGTCGCACGAGGTCCGGGTCCCGCTCGATCACCGTGTAGGGAATCTCGAAATGGTCGAGAGCCAGACCTACGGTGCTTCCCATGCGACCGAACCCGCAGACCACCACGTGCCCTGCTTGTTCGTCTTGGATTGCCCCCTGGACCGGCACCGAAGCCCGCCCCATTCGCAAATGCAATGCTGCGACCCATCTCGGTGCATATCGAACCAGGGGGGCGTTGAGCAGAATGCTGAGTAGCGAGGCGGCAAGGGTGGCATTGTACACATCTTCGCCCACATGGCCTGCCGTTTTGGCGACATGCACCAACACGAAAGAAAATTCGCCGATCTGCGTGAGCCCCACACCGACGAGCAGTGCCGTTCCCCATGCATAGCGGAAGAACCGGACCACCAGCGTCCAAATGACAAATTTCCCGACGACAATCAATCCCAGCATGAGGCCCAGCAATGGCAGATTGGCCCAGACGACACGCGGATCGATCAGAATGCCGATCGTCACAAAAAAGAGGGCGACGAACGCATCACGTAGTGACAGCAACCGGGCGAGCATTTCGTGCCCATATTCCGAACCGCTGATGATCAGCCCGGCCAGAAATGCGCCAAGGGCGAGGGACAATCCCGCCATTTGCGTCACGGCCGCCGTTCCGATGCCCAAGGACAACGAGACCAGCAGAAAGAGTTCGGCATTTTGTGTCTTCGCAATACGCGTCAACAGCGGAGGAATTGCTTTCGCAGCGAGATACGAGAAGGGAACCAGAATCAGGACCGCCAACCATAAGGCTTTTCCAATCGTGGCGAACCGGCCCGGCTCCAGAGCCCCGAGCGCCGGCAGCAGCACGGTTAGCACGACCACCGCAAGGTCCTCGACCAGCGTGATCCCGATCATCACCCGGCCGTGTTTGGCACGCAAATCTCCGCTGTCCAGCAGCAAGCGAGCCAGGACCATCGTGCTGGCCACAGACACGACCGCGCCAATGACCACGCTTTGAATAAAGTTCCATCCCACCACATGCCCGACTCCGACGCCGAGCAGGATGGAGAGGACGATGCCGATGGGCCCTCCGAGGAGGGCGACCCAGCGCACCCGTAATAAATCATTCAAAGAAAATTCAATCCCGATGCAAAACATCAGGAGGATGACACCGATCTCGGCGAACAATTCGAAACTATGGACGTCCGAGATAGAAGGACCCGGCGTCAAGGGGCTGATTAAAATGCCGCCGAAGACATACCCCAAAATCAACGGCTGACGAAGCAGATAGGCGGAGGTTCCGCCGAGGACCGCGGCGATGAACACATAGGCGAGATCTCGGAAGAAAATGGGATCTGGGGCCATGAGTCCTCTCAGATAAAGTATCGTCCTTGCAGCCTAGCAGGTTCCGACGAAATACAGCTACGCCAGTCGCCCAGTCGGCTGGCCGACTATGGAACCAGGCCTTCCATATTCTACCCATTTGGCAACTGAGGACGTGGAATTCTTTACCGATGGTATTGGATGGCTTCAGCTATCGCAAGATAGGACAGCTACCAGTCTGTATAACCCTTAACCTGGACAGTGGTCGATTGGTATTGGCGCATCAAGGCAAAGTTTTTCCTGCAAACCATACCGCCTCGAGCAACGTGGGGAGGTTACGTCGGCCAGTCCAAACGGAATGTGGAGTCAAGCGGGGTGCAGCACAGGAGTGGGATTCAACGTCATAGGATACTTCAGTGAGGTCAATCCGAGTTGGATACCATGGACGCGAATCGGGCGTGATGGAATGTGCCGATCGATTCGGGCAAAAGCAAAGGGTACTGACTCGCCAGCGGCTCAAGCGTATGAAGAATAAATCACTGGCGGGTTGTCTTCGGCGGCGACAATGAGGAGAGCCCTCGACTGAACAGCCGGCGGCATGCACGAAGTGCGGTTTGGAGGCGCCGGGCGGGTTCGAACCGCCGCATCGCAGTTTTGCAGACTGCTCCCTTAGCCACTTGGGTACGGCGCCACGGGTCGGATTATAGAAGGGGGAGCGTCAGGAACTCAACCGCGAAGAGCGGAGAAACAGAGGAATCTTCAACAATACAGCTGATGGTCTACTGCCGTAGATTACGACTTGCTTGGGAGCACGGGAATGTCACGGACGATGGTGGACTGCTCATCCGGCGTGTGGCCCATCAATTCCCAGCCCGCCTCTGCCTGCTCGTTCGACGACCCGTTGTGCGGGGCGCCGGCAGCTTCGGCTTCTTTTTCCTTGGCCAGCAACTCGACTTCCTGAATAAGCGTGTCCATGAGCTCCTCCATGGGCACCTTGCGCATGAGCTTTCCCTTCTTGAAGAGAATACCTTTGCCTTCGCCGCCGGCAATGCCGATATCGGCTTCTTTGCCTTCTCCGATGCCGTTGACGACGCAGCCCAGGACGGAGACATTCAACGGGGTCTTGATATGGCCCAGTTTCTTCTCCAATTCATTCGCCATGCGCACCACGTCGATTTCGACCCGCCCGCAGGTCGGACAGGCAATGACGTTGATGCCGCGATGCCGCAACTCCAGTGACTTCAAGATTTCAAAGCCGACTTTGACTTCCTCCACCGGATCGGCGGCGAGTGAGACACGCAGCGTGTCGCCGATGCCGTGCGAGAGCAGCCACCCGAGGCCGATCGCGGATTTAACCGCACCCGTCATGGCGGTGCCGGCTTCGGTAATGCCGATATGCAGGGGATAATTGGACTGGGTCGAGAACAGATAGTAGGCGTCAATCGCGTGATGGACATCGGACGCCTTGAGCGACACCTTCATGTTGGTGAAGCCTTCGTCTTCGAGCGCATGCACGGCGTTTAAGGCCGATTCGGACAGGGCTTCGGGGGAAGGCCAGCCATACTTATCGAGCAGCGGCCGTTCGAGCGAGCCGCCGTTCACCCCCACGCGCAGGGGGATGCCCCGCTCGTTGACGGCCTTGATCACTTCCTGCACTTTCCACCAGGCCCCGATGTTCCCGGGATTGATACGGACGCAATCGACGACTTCGGCCGCTTTGAGGGCGAGGCGATGATCGAAGTGAATGTCGGCGATCAGCGGCACCGTCATCGCCGCCTTGATCTTCGGCAGCGCAGCGGCTGCGGCTTCGTCCGGAACAGCGACACGAATGATCTCGCAGCCGGCGGTTTCCAACTGCTGAATCTGCTCCACCGTCGCCTTCACGTCTCGCGTATCGGTGGAACACATCGACTGGACCGAAATCGGCGCATCACCGCCGATCTTGACCGACCCTGCCTGAATTTGTCGCGTTTTTTTCCTGGTGATATGCATCAGCGTCTCAGCCTGTCGCGTTGACCTTCGATCTATCTCAAGTACTCGACCCTAGCTGCCCTGTTCATCACCGTGCGGCAAGCTGCCGACGAGCGACGCCAAACGAGCGGCGTCGTCCGCCACCACACCGGCGCCGAACAACGCCTTGACGCTGTTGTAGATACCGTCGGCTGTCAGGCCATACCGTTCGCGCAACAGATCCTGCGGCCCCTGCTCGATGTACCAATCAGGCAACCCGAGCACCTTGGTGCGCAACATGAGTCCGGCGTCAGACAGGGTTTCCAAGACGGCGGAACCGAATCCGCCCATCTTGCAACCTTCTTCCACCGTGACCAGACAACGGACGTTCTTCGCAGTCTTCAGGATGAGCTCTGTATCCAGCGGCTTGGCAAAACGAGCATTGACCACAGCGGCTGAAATGCCGTCTTGAGCCAACCGTTCGGCCGCCTTCATGGCCGGCCAGACCGTCACGCCGATCGCCACGATCGCCACATCCGTCCCTTCCCGCAGCAACTCACCCTTGCCGATCGGCAATGCGGTGGGCTCAGGATCCATCGGCACACCGAGGCTGACGCCGCGCGCGTACCGCACGGAGGCTGGACCATCAAAACCCACACAGGTCTTGATCATATGCTGCAATTCGTTCTCGTCCTTGGGCGCGGCGACAACCATGTTCGGCACATGCCGCAGGAACGCGAAATCGAAGGCACCGTGGTGCGTCGTCCCGTCCTCAGCGACGAGTCCACCGCGGTCGATGCAGAAGGTCACCGGCAAGTTCTGGGTCGCCACATCATGCACCACCTGGTCGTAGGCCCGCTGCAAGAAGGTGGAGTAGAGCGCCACCACCGGCTTCATGCCCTGTGCCGCCATACCGGCAGCAAAGGTCACGGCATGTTGCTCGGCGATGCCGACGTCATAGATCCGATCCGGGAATTCTTTTTCAAACGCATTCAACCCGGTCCCCTCGCACATCGCGGCGGTGATCGCGACGACGCGCTTGTCTTGATGCGCGACCTTGATCAAGGCATCCACCGCCATGCTGGTGTAGCTGGGGCGGACGGCTTTTTTCGCCGGCACGCCCGTTTCGCGCACAAAGGGCGGGCAGGCATGGAACCAGACGGGATTATCCATCGCGGCTTGGTACCCCAAGCCTTTTTTCGTGATGACGTGCAGCAGCACCGGGCCCTTCATCTTCAGGGCATTTTCCAGGGTCGGCAGCAGGTGCTCAAAGTTGTGGCCGTCGATCGGCCCGGCATATTGAAAGCCCAGCTCCTCGAACAGGAGACCGGGCAGGATCGCGCCTTTGGCCAACTCTTCGGCCCGGCGAGCGATTTTTTGCATTTCGGCACCGATGTGCGGAATCTTTCGCAACAGTTGTCCGGTTTCTTCACGCATCCGCGCGTAGAACTCACCGGTAAAGGTCCGGTTCAGGTAGGCGGAAATGGCGCCGACGTTGCGGGAGATGGACATCTGGTTGTCGTTCAGCACAACGAGGAAATCCTTGTTTGTGCCACCGGCATGGTGTAGGCCTTCCAGGGTCATACCCGCCGTCATCGCACCATCGCCCACCACACACACAACCTTATGCTTCTCACCCCGCTGCTCCCGTGCTTCCACCATGCCGAAGGCGGCAGAGACGCCGGTGCCGGCATGTCCGGCATTGAACGTGTCGTAGGCGCTTTCTTCGCGCTTGCAGAACCCGCTCAATCCGCCGTACTGGCGCAGGGTGTGGAACTGTTCCCGGCGCCCGGTGAGCAGCTTGTGGGTATAGGCCTGATTGCTGGTATCCCAGACGATTTTGTCTTCCGGCGTATTCAGGAGATACTGCAAGGCCACCGTCAACTCCACGACACCGAGATTGGAGGCCAAGTGCCCCCCGACGTTCGAAACCACCGCGAGGATTTGCTCACGAATCTCCTGGCATAGTTCCGGAAACTGTTCAGGGGACAGGCGCTTCAAATCAGCGGGACTGTGGATATTTTTTAGCAGAGACATTGCACAATCTCCTTGTCAAAGCATGACAATTGGACGCAAGTATTCATATCGATGGAGAATAGTCGTGTTGAGAAGGTCTGGCGAAGCAGCGAAAGAAGTTGTGTACAAATCGCCTCATCCTCACATATGGCAGTACACATGTCAAGATTCCGCCGTGCTCCGTTCACACCTTTGGCTCACGATCAGGAACGCATCCGGTAGGTGAGGAGGGTCGACAGCGTGAAGTCGGCGGCGCTCCCGGTGATGAAGTCCAGGTTCTCGACCCCATAGAGCTGCCAGAGCAAGCCCGGCAGGACGCGATAGCTGATGCCGATGGCCGATTCGGTGACACCCTTGTCCAAGACCCGGGTCCCGGTGCCATGAAACGGTGGCGAGTAGTAGTCGAACTGCGCAGTGATGGAGAAATTGTCCGTCCAGAGATATTCCACAGCCACCAACCCGCTCATCACCGGCTGGAGGTCGAGTCCGGCGATCTGCCCCGTGGGAAACACCCCGTTCAAGTTGGCGTACAGTATCCACCCGGTGGCGAAGGTCTTATCCAAGGCCAGGCCGATGCCGGCATCCGGATGCCCACTGCCGAAGACTTGGTCGGTATCGCCGGTCGGGGCTTTGACGCCCACGCGAAACGACAGGGCCGGAAGCGTCGAGGTTTCTTTCAGCAGTTGATATTTTCCGTAGAACGAAATATCGCCCAGTCCTGTCGCACCCTTCGTGCCGTGAAACAGCGTGCGACCACCGTTGGCAATATTGAACGCATAGGCCGTTTCCCGCAGGGCCTTCCGTGCCGGTGAGATCCCAGTCGTCCCCCGCTCCACCCCGATGATCGGCTCTTCCATAAACCCGCGATACCGGTGATACCCCGGGACCTCCGCACCGATCTCCAGCCGATCGGTCAGACCATACCGCAGGAAGAGACCGGTTCTCACCGTCTCAAACTTCATCGTCACGTCGGCTTGTTCTTCTTGGTCGCGGGCAATCGACGCGGTATTGGCGACTTCAAGCCGGACGTCGAGATCCCCTTTTTTCAATACCGCCGCCCGGTCACCGGGCATTGCCAGGACCAGTTGATCCAGCGCCTGAAAATTTCTGACCGGAAATGGACCAAACCCCTCCGCACCGACGGTCAGCGGCAGACCAACACACACGGTGAGCAACCAAACCAGATAGCTGATGTGCCGCATGAGCAACCCCGGCCGTTCACTCACTGCGTTGAATGCGTCTAATAGGGGAAGTCCAAACCCGCAAAAATTGCCCCGCCTTCGCGGCTATACCCGTAATCCAACCGACCGACCACATTTGGCCGCACAATCGCTCGAAAGCCGACGCCCGGCGTCATCCGGTAATCCTGGAAGCTGACGTCCTTAAATGAATTAAACACCTGCCCCGTGTCCAGAAAAGGCGCCAGTTCGAAATCCGCGGTCACTCCCGCCAGTTTTGTCCGCAGGACGTGAATCCGCTCCTCAATACTGAACGCAATCAAATGTTTGTCGATATACCGATCCATCCCGAATCCGCGCAGATTGTTCTGTCCGCCGAGCGACGACTGCTCGAAAAACGGCACTTGGGACCCGATCGTGGCCTGAAGATCAGCTCTCACGACCAAAATGGCACGCTTGGATTCGCTGGGAAACAGCTTCTTAATTTCTAATTCGTACCGTGAATAGACGGGATGATCTCCGTTCTTCACATTTTGATTCAGTTCCGCATAGGCCATCACCGACATCCCATCCGTCGGCGTGACCAGACTGTCGCGGGTGTCGTAATAAAATGACGCGCGATGCCCGACAATGATGGACTCGCCCTGAATGCCGTCCACCGTGGGAAATTGCTCGACGGAAAAGGGCAGCTCGGTAGCTCCACGCTGAAGCTGCACCTGCCGCACCCGCTGCCCAATGGAAACCTGCGTCACTTCATTCGCATAGAGGCCGAGCCGCCAATAGGCACGCGCCTCTCTGGCCGTGTAATTGGATTCATCCGCCTGCACCGTCGACTGGCCCAACCCGAAGAATCGTGAAGTGGCGTTCTTGAAGAAGGTGCCGCCGAAGTTCAGAAAGTACTGCCCGTTCCCGAACGCCGGATCGACATAGTCGAACAGCACCTTCCGTTCGATTTTCTCGGTCAGCGACGCGATCAGCCTCATCTGGCGTCCGCCTGGATCGTACTTGAAGAGATTGAACACCGCCCGGCTGCCGACGATCGAATTCTGAATCAGCATCGGCGCCATGAGGTACTTCAACTCGCCGTCGGGATCGGAAATCAGAATCGGCGCGATCAAGCCGGCATCGTTCCCATCGTTCTTGCTGGTGGAGACCGACGGAACGGGGAAAATTTGCGTATCGGCCCGCACAGAATCCGGCGGGCTGAAGGTGAGGAGTCCGGCCAGCGCCAGCAACACACCGATCGACGAAAAATAATGACGCTGCATGGCGCTCGCCGGAACGATCGTCCCCTACGGGAACTACGGAGCTTTGATCTTTTCGGATTTCTTGCGGAGTTGGTCGACGAGGTCGGAATACGAGGACGTGTGAAGGATCTTCGAAAATTGTCCGCGGTAATTATTCACCAGACTGACACCATCGACCACGACGTCATACACGTGCCAATCGTTGCTCTTGTTCATCAACCGGTAGTCCATGGGAATTTCCGTCTTCCCGGACAAGACCTTGGTGCGCACCTCGGCATATTCCTTTTCCGTCCGCTCGTTGAGGTATTGCACACCCTCGCCGGAATAGGTTTCCACCCGATCGGCATAGGTGTTGGTCAACAGCGTACGGAACAGATCCACAAACTCCTGCTTTTCCTTATCGGATAACTGATTCCACTGCGCGCCCAACGAACGTCGGGACATTTCGGAGTAGTCAAAGCGCGCCGCGACGACCTTCTCCAGCCGCTGCCGACGATCTTCCTGCTTGGCAGGCGTCTTGAGTTCCTTATCGTTCAGAATCTTCAGCACTTCATCGATCGTCACCCGGACCGACTCGGTCGCCTGACCGGCCATGGCAGGCGACACCCCGCCCAGGCAGAGCAACCATGTCAACACACCCGCCATGATCATCCATCGCCGTCCCTGCATTCCAACACCTCTCCTGTGAGTGGTGATCCCTTCGCCTCACCGGCCCGGTTCGCGCATCACCGCGCGTCACTCGTGAGCCGGTCAGACTAGTTGACCTTGCCGTGTACATACTGGCTAACCAATTCCTCGAGATCAAGCCCGGCCTCGGTATCGCGAATCTTGTCGCCTGGCTTCAAGACATCGCCACCCCCGCCGACCGAGAGCGAGAGATATTTGTCGCCGATGATCCCGCGCGTCTTAATCGAAGCGATCGTGTCCGAATACAGCTTTACGCCGTCTTGAATCGCCAGCGCCACCAGCGCGCGGTCGCTGTTGAGGCCGATGTGCCGCACACGCCCGACTTCGACGCCGGCAATTTCCACCGACGCACCGGGCTTGAGTCCCGACGCAGACGTAAACTCGGCCTCGACCGGATAATTGTGCCCGCCGATCACTTCCAGCTTCCCCAACTTGATCGACAAATACCCCAGGCAGGCAATCCCCACGAGCACGAAGACGCCGACCATCAATTCGAGCTTTGCACGTTCCATATCGTCTCCTATCAACCCTTGCCCGGCTTCAGGCCGACAGCTGCGTGTGGGGCACCCTCGACAACCGGTTCAGGAACGGGATGCCGTTGGCAACTCTTTCGCCGTGACAGTGCCTCCGACAAAAATAAACTCGCGAATCTCTTCGTCCGTCGTCTTCACAAATTCGCTCGAGGGCGCCATCTCGGCAATGCGCCCGTTCTTCAACATGGCGACGTAATCGGAAATGCCGAAGATCTCCGGAATTTCATGGCTGACCATGACCGCCGTGAAGCCGAACTGCTGCTGCATGGCCACGATCAGGTCATGGATGGCCTTCGCCATCAGCGGATCGAGCCCTGTCGTCGGCTCATCGAACAAAATGATTTCCGGTTCCATGACCAGGGCGCGGGCCAACCCGGCCCGTTTGCGCATCCCTCCGCTCAGCTCCGCGGGAAATTTGTGCCCCATGCCTTTCAGCCCCACCTGCTCAAGCTTTTCCTCCACTCGCCTGGTGACGGTGTCGCCTTTCAATCTCAGCTTTTCTCGCAGCGGGAAGGCAACGTTTTCGAAGACCGATAGGGAATCGAAGAGTGCCGCGCCTTGGAACAGCATAGCAAATTTCTTCCGGACCTCATTGAGCGCTTGCCCCTTCATGTGAGCAATGTCCGTTCCGTCGATCCAGACCTCGCCGCGATCAGGCTGCATCAGGCCGATGATGTGTTTCAGCAACACACTCTTGCCTTCGCCGCTCCGTCCGATAATCGTCGTCAGCTTGCCTGAAGGAATGGTCAGATCCACTCCACGCAACACTGGTTGCTGCCCTAACGTTTTTTCGACGCCGACCAGTTTAATCATGCCTGTTCTCAGTGCGACGATTCACGCGCGACCGCCTTACAACAACACCGAGGTGAGGAAGTAATCCCACACCAGAACCAGGACGGCCGACAGCACCACGGCTTCCGTGGTCGCTGTGCCCAGCCCTTCGGCACTATGCTTGGTATGAAACCCCTTATAGCAGCAGACCCAACTGATCAACAGCCCGAAGCTGATGGATTTGAGGATCCCGCCGTAGACATCCTTCCATTCCACCGCCGATTCGATCGAACTCCAATACGCGCCCTCATTGCCGTTCAGCAATTGCACCCCGACGACGTACCCGCCGTAAATGCCCACCACATCGAACAGCGCGACCAACAACGGCACGGCGATCAGACTTGCCACGAGTTTTGGGGCGATCAGATATTGCAACGGATTCACGGCCATCGTATCCAAGGCGTCGATCTGTTCGGTGATTCGCATGATCCCGATCTCGGCCGTCATAGCGGACCCGGCGCGAGCGGTCACCATCAGCGCCGCGAGCACAGGACCCAGCTCCCGAATGATGCTGAGCGCCACGGCCGAGCCAAGCACGGCCTCCGACCCGAATTTTCGCAAGGTGTAATACCCCTGAAGCGCGAGGACCATGCCGGTGAAGACAGCGGTGAGCACGACCACGAAGGTGGACTTGTACCCGATAAAATTCAGTTGTTTGACGACTTGGTAGAACCGGAACGGCGGGCGGGTCAACCAGGCAAAGGACGACAGGACGAACAGCATCATCCGTCCCATGTGCTCCGTCAGATCGATGGTGAATCGTCCGATACGCGCAATGCCTTCCACGTCACGCCCTCCTCTCATCCCTGGCCCGGAACTTCGGCCCCTCCGCAGTCAGGCGACCCCTTCCCGCGATGCCTGGGCGGCACAGGCTCGAAACAGAGCGGTCAGTTGCTGCCCTGCGATCCGACTCTGCACCCGCAGACGATTGAGGCCGATCAGACTTGAGGGATGTGCCAGACAAGCGGCGACACCCTTCGCCCACCCAGATGGCCTGAGAAACAGATTGAAGTCAAGCGGAAGACTTTCATCAACCAAATCCGACACGGTGCGCACGATGGTGAACGAGAGGCCCCGCTCAGCCGCCACCTGCCCGAGCGCCGCACTCTCCATGTCGAGCCCGATCCCTCCCAGCCGGTCGACAATCTTCCGCTTCTCTTCGGCGCAGCAGAGGACCCGTGGAACGGTGACAAATCCGCCGCGTTGCGCCTCCAGCCCCTTGGCCTGCACGGCCCGACACACCCACTCCAGCATCGATGGCTCACAGACGATCGGTTGACCTGTGGCCACACCATCGTCCCTGATCACTCCGGTTCCGATCAAGACATCCCCGACGCCGGCCGGCTGCAAGGCGCAGGCAAACCCCGTTGACCAGATCGCATCCAACCGCTTCGCCGCGAGCACCGTGCCGGCCGTGGCCGTGGCTCGTTCCGGCCCGACCCCCATCGGTATCATCCACCACTCGGTCTGCGCCTGTCGCGCGACCTCGCACCGAAGGCCGCCGAGGACCTGTGCCTCGGTCGTCGTGAACGCCCGGCGCACCGCGCTCAACTCCCATCGGGTCGCCACGAAGACTCCGATTGCGGTCACAACTGCTCCCGAGGGACGATGACAAGAAGAAGTGGATTCGATGAACACCCACGGTCAGCGGGGCGACCGGAATTGTCCTGATTGATAGGCCAGTTGACGCAACTCATCGGCCCTCGTTGTGCCACGAGTCTTGAGGTTGCGGTACATAGCCAGTGCCCAGAGGGGGAAGTATTGGCAATACCAATGGTAACGAAGATAGAACACGCGCGGGAAACCGGTGCCGGTATGGCGTACCTCCTCCCATGACCCGTCCTTCCGCTGATTCCGAATGAGGTAATGGATCCCCCTGGCCAAACTGAAGGAGTCGGTGACGCCACCTGCCATGAGAGCCAGCAACGCCCAGGCGGTTTGTGATGGAGTACTCTCGCCACGCCCGCTTTCCTCGACATCCGCATACGACAGGCACGATTCGCCCCATCCGCCGTCAGGGTTCTGCTTCGACTCGACCCAATTGACCGCCCGCCGAATATATGGCGAGGACAGATCTTCGCCGATGGCGCGCAGGCCGGACAACACGGACCAAGTTCCATAAATATAGTTCACTCCCCAGCGGCCATACCAACTACCGTCCTGCTCCTGATCGTTTTTCACGAATGTGAGCGCCGACGCCACCGAGGGATGGGTCCAGTCGTAGCCCAAGGTCGCAAGCATTTCGAGACAGCGACCGGCCAGGTCGGCGGTGCTGGGATCCAGCAGCGCACGATGGTCGGCGAAGGGAATGTAGTTGAAGACGATCCGGTTGTTATCGACGTCGTACGCGCCCCATCCCCCATCAGACCCCTGCATCGCAGTCACCCAGCGGCATCCACGGCGAATCGCCAACCGCTGCGGCTCTTCATCGGGCAAGCGCACCTTGGACAGGGCCATCAGGACGACCGCCGAGTCGTCGACGTCCGGAAACAGCTCGTTCTCGAATTGGAAATACCAGCCGCCCGGTTCTGCACCAGGGGCGGAGATGATCCAGTCACCCACGGTGGTCGTTTGTTTCGACAACAGCCAGGTCGAGGCTTTTTGCAACGCCGGATGGTCTTGCGGCATTCCCGCTTCGATCAATGCATTGATGAGCAACGCGGTATCCCAGATCGGAGAATGGCAGGGCTGCAGGTGCATGGCATCCACACATTGCCCGTTGTCCATCACGGTATCGTGAATTTCGAGTTCTTCGATCTCCCGCATCGCCTTCACCACCAGCGGGTCGTCATGCTTGTACCCGAGACAATGCAAGGCCATCACGGAATTGGCCATGGCGGGATAAATGGCACCCAGGCCGCCGCTCCCCTTCATGTGATCCAGCATCCAGTCTGCGGCGAACTTCAGCGACTTCTGGCGGACCCACTCGACCGGCGACCGGTCGTAGACCTTGAGGAGCGCGTCGAGGTTGATGAAAAAGTTTCTGGCGGTAAACCAGGTCCGGTCCTTCTTGAAGGGCGGCACCGTGCTGTAGTCGATCTCTGCCGGAGGCTGTGTGTACAGTTCGTCGATGCCCTGCTCGGGCGGCACATGGCACTGCGGCCGTTTCGCGAAGATGATCAAGAGCGGGATGAGCACCGCGCGCGACCAATAGGAAATCGCGTAGATGCTGAAGTAAAACCGCTTCGGCAAGAGCATGATTTCCGGCGGCATGCTCGGCACGCCGCGCCAATCGTACTGACCGAACAGGGCAAGAGCAATTTTGGTGAAGACATTGGCCGCAACTACGCCACCCTTGTCCAGAATGCACGTTCTGGCTTGCATCATGAAGGGCTCATCCGCCGAGACGCCTGCGAGCTTCAAGGCGAAATAGGCCTTCACCGATGCACTGATCTCAGCCGGTCCGCCATGATAGATGGGCCACCCGCCGCACGGCAGCTGTGCAGACTTCAAGTAGCGAACGGCTTTGCGCTCGCGATCAGGATCCACACAGTCCATGAAGCGACGCAGCATCACGTATTCGGAAGTGAGCGTCGTATCCGCTTCCAGCTCAGCAACCCAGTAGCCTTCGCCCGCATGTTGCCTTGAGAGAAACCAGGCCTGACTTTTCCGGAGCGCTTCTTCCAGCGCTTCCAATTGACCAGTCGAATGTGACGGAGCCCGCTTGGCAGCGCTGTCGCCGACCGTCATATCGGGCTTATTGGAAACCAGTCGCAATACCGGGGCAGAAGCGAAATCACGCGCCGCCCTGATACGGCTTGGAACCGACACCAGCAGGCTATCAGACAGACGATTGAACAAGTTTTTCAGAAGTTGCATAGCGTGATGCCGTGAATCAGAAAAGGACGGCGGGATCGATAGTCGAGACGGTTCCATCGATCAGGCTGAGATCACATGAAACCGCATAATACCAGCTGTAACCATTAGCAGGACTGTATAACAAACTGTTTTCAGCCAGTCAAGGGAAGTGCCTACGAAAACGGGCACCTATGGGGTCAGACGCCGATGTTGGCAGCCCCACCGATCCACTCGACTGCGCGGCTACGCCGGCTGAAGATCACCAAGCTTGACCGAGATCAAGGTTGAGACACCGGGCTCTTCCATCGTCACACCGAACAGCGAATCCGCCATCGCCATCGTTCGCTTGTTGTGTGTGATGACCAGAAACTGCGCGGTCGCCGACAGGCTGCGCAGCACGGCCGTAAATCGTCCGATGTTCTCTTCGTCCAAGGGCGCGTCGATTTCGTCCAGGATGCAAAACGGAGTCGGACGGATGAGGAAGCTGGCAATCAGCAGCGCCATCGCCGTCAGCGTTTTTTCTCCGCCGGACAACATGGTGATGCTCTTCAACCGTTTCCCCGGCGGTTGCGCCACAATTTCTACACCCGGCTCACGAGCCCCGTTGTCCTCCACCCCTTCTTCCAGCGGCTCTTCGACTAATTGCAACTCCGCGCGCCCGCCCGGGAAGAACTGCGCAAAGACGTCTCGGAATTTTTGCTGCAGCTCGTTGAAGGTCTCGACGAACATGTCCTTGGTCGTCCGATTGATGCGCTGAATGATTTCCTTCAACGAAGCAATGGAGGTCGACAAATCCTGTTCTTGGGTCGTGAGGAATTGGTACCGCTCTTCCAATTCACGATGCTCGTCGATCGCCGCCAGATTGATCGCGCCCATCCGATCCAAGCGTTCCCGAATCTTCTGAATCTGTTCCCGTAACTGAGGGGTTTCCAGCAGAGAAACCGGCGCGGCCGGCACTTCCCCTTCAGATGCCGCCTGCCCTTCCACCGGTATCAGCAGGGTGGCTGGGTCGATTTGATACGTACCGGCCAACGTGCTTTCAATCGTCGACAGGTGCGCCTTCACCTCTGCCTTGCGTATTTCCGCAGTCATACGGCGTTCGTGCAAGGCCGACAACTCTTGTCGGACCGAGGTCAGCGCTTCCTCCACCGCATGCAAGCCACTCATCTCCTGAGCCTGCTGCTCCTGCGCAGCAACCAGTTCTGCTTTGATCCCGTCCACTTCGGCGCCCAACTCGCGACAGAGCGCTTCCTGCCTGGTCTGCTCTTCACGACTGTTCTCCGTCGCCTCCGCCAGCCCGGCCAATTGCTCTTCCAGATCGGTCACGCGGCGCTGTGCGGCATCGAGTCGTTGCGTGAACCGTGCGACATCGTTGGTGGCGCGCTCTCGTTGCCCGCGCATGCTTTCCACTGAGAGCCGAACCTCCGTCAATCGCTGCTGGATCGCCAGGCTTTGACCTTCGATCACCACCAACCTTTCCCGCACCTGCAGCAAACCGGTTTCCTGGCCGGCCTTTTCGGCAGCCCACTGGCCCAATTGCGACTGGTTCGACAGGAATTCCTCTTGAAGCCGCGCCTGCTCGGCTACCCCCCGTTGCAGCTCGTCGGCCAATACTTCCATGCGCCGATCCAGTTCGCCGCGCTGACGCTCCACACCCGCGTCGTCTTTCTGGAGCGACAACTCCAACATTTCCGCTTCCCGAATGGCCCGCCCCAAGCGCTGCTCATCTTCGCGCCCCAGGCCCAATGCTGCGGCAGCCTCTTCACGGGCAACCCGGGCGAGCTCCAGCGCCTGCGCCGCTTCGGTTCGTCTCGCCTCAAGCCCCATGACCTCGCGTCGTCGCTGGAGCAACCCGGCACCCGCGCTGCTGCCGCCGCCGGTCATCACTCCCGCCGCATCGAGCGTCTCGCCGGACAGCGCAACATAGGTGGGCCCGGCAGGAGCCGGCCACTGGTGCAGATTCCACAGCTCCAGCGCCACCGCGACGGACTCCACGATCACGATGCCGTCAAACAGATAACTCAGGGTGGATGAGGCGGAGCCTTGCGCGCGAATCAGATCCACGGCCCGGCCGACCACACCCGGCTGCCCGTTCAGCGTCGGCCACCAGGCTGCCGAGGGATCTCCGGCCGCCGGCTCATGCGCCCATCGAATCTGCTGCGGGATAAAGGCCCCGCGACCAAGTTCTTTGCCTTTCAGGAATTCCACGGCACGACTCGCGGCGACGGGCTCATCCACCAACCAGCCCCGAACCCGCTCTCCGAGAATCGTCTCGACCGCGCGATCTAAACCAGGCGGAATCACCAACCACTCGGCCAACGCCTCCCGCACGCCGTCGATGGTCTTCAGCGCCGTACCTTCCTCTTCTCCTTGCCGGCCATATCCCATCTCTTCCCGCACGACGCCTTGGAGGGCGCCGAGACGCGACTCCACTCCGGCCACATCTTCGGACAGCCGCACGATATCGCGATCCAATCCGGAGATTTGTCCTCCCAACCCCTCGATGCGTTCGATGGCCGCCTGGCGCTCCGCCATGAGGCCCTCGATTCGCTGCGCGGCCTCTTCCCGCTGCGCCGCGAGCAATTCGCGTTGTTCGTCGAGTCCGGCCACCTGGGCCACCAGTTGTTCCCGTTCGCGCGAGACACGTTCGGCTCGAGCGGCGGTTTCCTGCTGACGGGCCGTCACCTGCGTGAGACTCTGCTCGGTGTTGGCCACAAGAACGGCCAGGTTCAGGACATCTTTTCGCGCACGCTCCTCTTCGGCCACGGCTGCGGCACGATGGCCGGCCAAGGCCTTGGCCTCGCCGTCGGCCTGCTGGAACTGCGCCTCCTGCGCGACGATGTCCCCTTCCAGTTGCAGAAGCGTCGCCCGCAGTTCTTCAATTTCCGCCTGCGCCTGCTCCTGATCTGCCGCTAAACGCTGCATTTCCTGCGCAGCCTGAACCCGTTGCCGCTCGAAGAGCTCCGTCCGGTTGCGCTCGACCTCCGCGGCCGTCAAGGCCTGTGACTGGCGCTGTTCGGTGCCGGCGAGAGTATCCCGCACGCGTGCGATGGCTTCCGCCGCATCGTTCATCCGAAGCCGGATGGCCTCCTGCTCCGAATCCAGACGGGCCTGCTCCGCCACCTGCTCCGCCTCCAGCGTTTCCACTTCGCGGGCTTCGTGATCTACGGCCTCCAAATCGGCGTGCATGGTGCGATAGTCACGGGACAGCAGTTCGATCTCCAGCCCCTTGGCTTCCTGCTGTAACGTCTGATAGGTCCGAGCCTGGCGAGCCTGACGCTCCAACGAGTTCAGCTGCTTCTTCACTTCCGCCACAATATCGCGAACTCGCAGAAGATTCTGTTGCGTCGATTCCAATTTACGGAGCGCTTCGGCTTTTTGCTTTTTGTATCGCACGATGCCGGCTGTTTCTTCGATCAACTCCCGCCGGTCCTGCGGCGAGGCCTGCAGAATCTGTTCGATCCGTCCTTGCTCGATGACCGTATGCCCCTTGGACCCGGCCCTGGTTTCGATCAACACATTGCGAATGTCCTTCAACCGGCACGGCGTTTTGTTGATGAGATATTCACTGTCACCGTTTCGATAGAGACGTCGCGTAATCATGAGTTCCTGGTATTCACTCAACTCACTCGGCAGACCGGATATCGCATCCAGGCGCAACTCGCCGAGACCGCCGATCACCAACGATACCTCCACCAACCCCAACGGCTTGCGCAGTTCCGTGCCGTTGAAGATGACGTCTTCCATCTTCTCGCTCCGGAGCGTTTTGGTGCTTTGTTCACCCAAGACCCAGAGGATGGAATCCACGACGTTGCTCTTGCCGCTCCCGTTCGGGCCCACGATGGCCGTGATGCCTTTCGGAAATTGGATTTTCGCCTCCGCGAATGACTTGAAGCCGAGCATTTCCAAGGTCTTCAGATACACCGGCGACCTCCAGAGCAAGAAGGTTGAGATGGGATACAGTGTGAGGAATAAACGCGAAAACCTTCTATCACAGCGATGGAATCAATGCAAAGAAAAAGCCCCTGATATGGGGGAATAAAGAAGCCACTCCCCCAACATATGGAAGAGTGGCCGGTTTCGCGTGTAGGAAAATCGGATGGCGAACGGCCGACTAGTTCACCGACGCCGGTTTGCGCGAGGCAGACTCGATCGTGACCAACTCCTTAGGCAGGAGGAATTCCACATCCTCTTCGATGACGGTTAATTCCTCGACCTCCTCGGAAGACCCCAGGCGCTTCAGATAGGCCACCACTTCCGTGACCAGCACTTCCGGAGCGGAAGCGCCGGCCGACAAACCGACACTCTTCGCATCTTTCAACCACTCGGGATTGATGTCCGACGCGGCGTCGATGAGATAGGAGGGAATGCCGCAGTGCTCGCCCAACTCGCGCAGACGGTTGGAGTTCGAACTGTTCGGCGACCCGATGACGAGAATCACGTCGACCAGCTTCGACAAGGACTTGACCGCATTCTGACGATTTTGCGTGGCGTAACAGATGTCTTCCTGATGCGGCCCCTTGATGTTGGGGAACCGATGATGCAACGCCTCGACGATATCGCGGCATTCATCCACACTCAGGGTGGTCTGGGTCACGTAGGACAGGTTCTGCGTCTTTTCCACCTGCAGCGTTTCAACATCCTGCACTGAAGAAACCAGGTGGAATTTATCCGGAATCTGACCTAGGGTTCCAATGACTTCCGGGTGGCCGGCATGGCCGATCAGAATCAGTTCATACCCTTGCGTGTAGTCGCGATTGACTTCGTTATGGACCTTGATCACCAACGGGCAGGTGGCATCAATGACATGCAGGCGGCGGCTCTGCGCCTCTTCCCACACCGACTTTGCCACCCCGTGGGCGCTGAAAATCACGACCGATCCTTCGGGGACCTCGTTCAACTCCTCCACAAACACGGCGCCCTTCTGCCGGAGCGAGTTCACCACGTGGCGGCTGTGCACGATCTCGTGCCGCACATAAATCGGCGCGCCGTACTTTTTCAGCGACAGATCGACAATGTCGATCGCGCGGTCGACACCCGCACAAAATCCGCGAGGATTGGCCAAATATATCTTCATATGCTGCATCCCCTTCACACTCACGATGGCGCGCTCGGCACTCTAGCACAACGGGCGGCACACAACTGAAGTCACCTTACGTCAGACCCGCCCCTGTCGTCAACCAACAGGCCCTCCCAGCGCGCGGAAGATCCTGTTGAGGCGACCGCAGGATTGTGGGAGAATCCCGCGCATGCCTTCCCCCACCACAACGCACAGAAAAATTCTGATCGTCGAAGACGAAAAAGACATTCTCCAGCTCGTTAAACTGTACTTGGAGAAAGACGGTTTCCGGACGGTTTCCGCCATGACCGGGACGGAGGGGCTGCGCCAGGTGAAAGCCGAACATCCCGACTTGGTCATTCTAGATCTCATGCTCCCCGAGCTGGACGGACTGGAAGTGTGCAAACGAATCCGCCTGAATCAGGAAACGGCACTCCTGCCCATCCTCATGCTGACGGCCAAGGCGGAGGAGTCCGACACGGTGATCGGCCTGGAGTTGGGGGCCGACGACTATGTCACCAAACCGTTCAGCCCCAAGGCATTGGTGGCGCGGGTGAAAGCCCTGCTCCGGCGCCTGGACCGCCATGCGAATAGCCCTCAGACGCAATACCAATACGGGCCGCTCACGGTGGATCTTTCCCGACACGAAGTCCGACTGAAGGGCGCAGAAGTCGCCCTCACGGCGAAAGAGTTCGGCTTGCTGGAGCACCTGTTGCGGAATGTGGGACGGGTATTGACCCGCGACGTGCTGCTCAGCGCCGTCTGGGGGTACGACTATTACGGAACGACCCGCACGGTGGACGTGCACGTACGGCGGCTGAAACAGAAACTTCCGATCCTGGACGACGCCATCGTGTCGATCAAATCACTCGGCTATAAATTACGCGAGGCCAACCAGCCTGCATGAACCTTGGCATTCGGTGGAAAGTCGCCCTGGGCACCCTCGCCGCCGTTCTCGTCGGCCTCGTGGTCGCGGGATGGCTGGTCATCCGCTCCGTCGAACAGACCGAACTCGGGCGCATGGCCGAAATGCTGGAGACGCGAAGCGGCTTGGCCGCGATGACACTCCGGCCGCTGTTCGATCAGTCCGGCCCAACCGTGCCGTCCCCTCAGCTCCATGCCACCATCCGTGAATTGAGCCAACAGGCCCATCTCCGCATTTCAATCATTCGACAGGATGGCGCCGTGTTGTCCGATAGCGCCGTTCCCGCCGAGGGCCTGGCTCACGTCGACAATCACCTCTCCCGCCCTGAAGTGGCGCAGGCACTAGCCTCCGGGCGCGGCATGGATATCAGGGCCAGCCAGACGACCGGCGAGCGCACCTATTACGTGGCCCGCCTGCTGACCGACCTCACGCAACGACAGCCCGGCACTCCGGTGATCCGACTCGGCCTGCCGTTGACCTCAATCGACGAGCGTGTGCGACATATCCAGCAGGACTTGGTGGCGGCCTTCGGCGCGGCCTTTCTTCTGGCCATGATGCTCAGCCTCTGGGTCTCCCGAAACCTCACCAAACCTCTCTCGGAAATGGCCGCGGCCGCCCGGCAACTAGCGGAGGGAGCCCCCGGAATCCGCCTGGTGGTCGCCTCGACCGATGAGGTGGGCTTGTTGGCCCACACCCTGAACCAGATGACCGACCAGTTGGAGACAAAGATCAAGGAAGTCTCCGACGATCGCGCGCAACTGCTGGCCATGCTCATCGCCATGGTCGAAGGCGTCATGGTGCTGGACTATCGGGGGACCGTCGTCCAGGTGAATCCAGCACTGGAGCGCATGTTCGCGCTGGAATTGACGGAGTCACGCGGCCGTCACTATGCCGAAGTGATTCGTCACGAGGGGCTGACCGCACTCGTGTCCGCCGTGCTTGAAACCCGCTCCGGGCAGGGAGGGGAAATTACCCTGTCCCCCAGCAGCCGCTGCCTGCGCGTGGAGGCCTCGATCGCAGGCGGCAATCGCGAGCAGGAAGCCTGTGCGGTCTTCGTGTTTCACGACATCACGGAATTGCGTCGGCTGGAAAAAATCCGCAAAGACTTCGTCGCCAACGTGTCGCACGAGCTCCGTACGCCACTGACCTCGATCAAGGGCTATGTGGAAGCGCTACTGGACGGTGGCAAGGATGACCCCGGCACGGCGACGGCCTTCCTCGAAATTATTATGCGGCAAAGCAATCGCCTCAATCTGATTCTGGATGACCTGCTGCAGTTGTCACAGATCGAGTCAGGACAGGTCTTGTTCCGCCGGGAGCCCGTTGAACTGCGCGCCCTGCTGGAACGCACAGTGGCAGTGATCAAACCGCTGGCCGACAAAAAGCAGCACACCATCGAACTGACACTGCCCGACGACTATATGGTGGTGGAGGGCGACGAGGAGCGCCTGGTGCAGGTGTTCATCAATTTGTTGGAAAACGCCGTGAAGTACACCCCGGATCACGGCCGGATTTCGATGACCCTACGCCGAGCCCAAGGCCGGTCAAGCCCGTCACGTGCCATGATCGAGGTCGTTGTGGCCGATTCAGGAATTGGCATTCCCGAGGCGGATCGCCCACGGGTATTCGAGCGATTTTACCGGGTCGACAAGGCCCGCTCTCGCGAACTCGGGGGAACCGGCTTGGGACTGGCGATTGTCAAACACATTGTGGAGGCCCATAGCGGGCTGGTGTGGGTAGAAGGCAACCTCCCCAGAGGCAGCCGGTTTGTCGTGCACCTCCCCGTGGCCGAGGAGCTGCCTATGCCAGCTTCGACAGGAGCAGATAACAAATAGTTGAAAGCAGGGCCGCCCCCGGCAGCGTAAAGAGCCAGGCGGATAAGATCCGTCTCGTCACGCCCCATCGAACTGCTGAGAGGCGCTTCACTGCCCCGACACCCATCACCGTCGACGTAATGGTGTGCGTCGTACTGACCGGAAGGCCAATATGGGCCGTTGCCATCAGGACAATCGCCGCACCTGTCTCTGCTGCAAACCCATGGACGGGCTCCAACTTGACGATCCGCATGCCGAGGGTCCGCACGATCCGCCATCCCCCCACTGCCGTACCAAGCCCCATCGCCACGGCACAGGAGCCGATGACCCAGGTCGGCACCTCGGCAGTCGGAATCGCTCCGGCCGACACCAACGCCAGCGTGATGATCCCCATGGCCTTCTGCGCATCGTTCGCCCCATGGCTGAACGCCATGAAGCTCGCGGAGATCAGCTGCATACGCGAAAACAACCGAAGCGCGACGGCCCGCTGGACTCGAAAAAAGACCCAGCTTAAGATGACCATCAGCAGCAGCCCAATGGCAAACCCGAAAAATGGCGACAGGATCATCGCTTCCAGCACCGACCGCAATCCTGAAAACTTGACGGCGGCCATGCCGCCATGCGTCAACGCCGCCCCGACCAATCCGCCGATGAGCGCATGCGAAGAGCTCGTCGGCAAGCCTAGCAACAAGGTCAGAAAATTCCACACAATGGCGCCGGCCAGCGCCGATGCCACCACGGTCTGCGTCACCGACTGTGGATCAACGATACCTGTGCCGACCATCTTGGCCACGGCCGTCGACATGAAGGCACCGGCCACATTGAGCCCACCGGCCACGAGGACGGCCGTCGAGGGACTCACGACACGGGTCGAGACCACGGTCGCAATGGCATTGGCGCTGTCGTGCCATCCGTTGGAAAAATCGAAGAGCAAGGCCAAGACCACAACCACCAACAAGAGTCCGCTCAGTTCAGCCATGACTGCCGCTTTCTACCTTGCATATTGATCAGGTACGTACCGAAGAGGGCGTGGAAGGCGCTCACGTGTGCTTTAATGCGATGCGCTCCAGAATGTTGGCGACATCTTCACAGCGATCGGTTCCCGCTTCGAAGTTTTCGTAGATCTCTTTCCATTTAATGACGGCAATCGGATCCGTTTCTTTTTCGAAGAGTGCGGAGATGGCATCGCGCGAGATTCGGTCGGCTTCATTTTCCAAACTGTTGACCCGCACACTACATTCCGTGACTGCCTGATGCGACTTGCCAAGCAAATCGACCGTGGCACCGACTTCGACCGCCGCCTGATACAGCACATTGGCCAATCGAATCGCCGCCTCCGTGGGCACGACCACCTTGTATAAGACGAATCGATCGGCGATTGCTTCGACCACATCCAGAATATCGTCCAGCGCGCTCGCTAAATCATGGATGTCCTCGCGGTCGATCGGGGTGATGAACGTCTGGTTGAGTTTCCGGGCAATTTCGTGCGTGATGCCGTCCCCAACGTGTTCGACATCCTTGATCCGCTTCGCCTTCTCCACCGGATTCCGGAAGTCTTCCGTCATGTCCTTCAGCAGGCGACTGCCTTCGATCATGTTGTGGGCGGCATTCTTAAACAAATCGAAAAACGCTTCTTCCCGAGGTATGAGCCCAAACATAAGGTCCCTTTCTACCAGGCCGTCGCACAAGGCTTCCGGACCTGCTCCCGCGGCACGTACAAGACTTTCGGCATCACAACAGGACTCGATGATACGGCGGACACGGGCGCACCGGAAGGCTTCTTCAGCCCACGTGCAGGCATCGCGGTTACTGGCGTGCCCCGCTCGATCGCAACGGTGTCTCGCTTGTGCCCGCCTGTACGAACCACCTAGCCGCCGCCAGGGTCACCACCGGACCAGCCCTGTGGCCCAGGTGACCCCTCCGCCGAAGGCCCCGAATAGCACCAGGTCACCCGAGGCCACCTGCTGCGTCCGCACGGCCTGATCCAAGGCGATCGGGAGAGAAGCCGAGGAGGTGTTGCCGTACCGTTCAATCACCGAATACATCACGTCCTGCGATAACCCGAGGCGGCGGCGAAGCTGCTCCAAAATGCGGGCATTCGCCTGATGCGCAATGACGCGGGTGACGTCTCTGGCCGTCAGTCCGAATTCCTTGAACAGATCCATCACCGCCCGTTCGAGGTGACGCACCGCGGCGCGAAACACAGCACTACCCCGCATGTGCAGAAAATGCTCCTTCGCACGAACGGATTCAATTCCCCCCGGATGCCGTGAGCCCCCGGCCGGAATGGTGATGAGTCCGTGCCCGGCACCTTCGGCATAGAGCCGCAGGCCTAGGATTCCAGCCGCGTCGGGTTGGGTTGATTCTTCCCCCACCACCACAACAGCCCCGGCCCCGTCTCCGAACAACATGGCCGTCTCTCGATCCGTCACATCCAGCGAACTCGACTTCACCTCGGCAGCCACCACCAAGCAGGAACGGATCTGCCCGCTGCGAATCAACACATCAGCCATCGACAGCCCATACAGAAAACCCGAGCAGGACGCCGACAAATCAACGGCCATGAGCGGGCCAGCCCCCAGGGCACGCTGAACATGACAGGCCGTCGAGGGAAACGCGCTGTCCGGGGAAGTGGTGGACACCAATATGGCATCCAACGACTTGGGCGCGAGCCCGGCTGCCTCGCAGGCACGTTGCCCCGCAGCCACCGCCAAATCTGAGGAGGCCTGACCTTGCTCCGCCCAATGTCTCGTCCGGATTCCGGTCAGAGCGAGGATCTTCCCGGGGTCCAACCCGAGCGGCCTCCCCACCTCCTCGTTGTCGACAACCCGAGGAGGTACGAACGAACCGGTTCCGACAATGCGGCTGCGCTTCACGGAGTTCCTAACGAAGTGTCCTTGGGGATCGTCGACGAAGCTCATCGACCACAACCTGCCGCCCCTCTCGAGGCGCGGCGCGATTATAGGTCCCGGCTCGGGGAGGGTCAACCTCCGTACCGAGAATTCGTTGCTTTTCCCCCCATGATCTGCTAGAAAAATTGTGTAGTTACGTTTGATTCGTCCTTTGTGTTCTCAGCCGTAAGGAGTCGCTGAATGCCCTGGCATTCAAGGGGTTGGTCTGCACATGTGATGGTGATGATCGGCGTGCTCTGCCTGGCAGTCGGCTGTTCCAGCAAACCGAAGCCCACGGCCGATGCCAAGTCCGTCAGCGGCACCGACGAGCAGATCTTCCTCGGCGATACCATCGAGAAGAACTACGACCCCAATGTCATCATGAAACGCGGCGAGGCCTTCTTCGACAAGGAGGAATTTGCCGAGGCCATCGTCGAATACCAGCATTTCCTGGAACTCCATCGCGCCCACCCACTCGCCGTCTATGCGCAGTACCGTCTGGCGGAGAGCCATCTCCGGATGGGCAAATCGATCGACCGGGACCCGGATCCTATACAGAAAGCGATTACCGCCTTCGAAAAGTTGCGGAAGGATTTCCCCGGCAGTAAGTATGAAGCCCAGGCCCTCCAGCGCTTAGCGGATTGCCACGATTGGCTCGCACAAACGCACTTGTTCGTAGGCCAGTTTTACTACCGCCGTTCATCCTATCTCGCCGCGGCACATCGCTTTGACATGATCATGAAGGACTACCCAGACAAGAAAGTGGCCCCGGAAGCCCTTTACTATCTCGCGATGACGTATCAAGAACTCGGCGCAAATGACTGGGCTACAGAAAAACTCCAGCTTCTCGCCGAAAAATATCCGAATAGTGAAGTGGCGGACAGTGGCCGGCGATTATTGGCGAAGTTGGAGAAGAAGGGCTCCTCGCCGACCCCGGTGATCACCGCGAGCACAGAGCCTCAGCCTGCACAGGATCAGCCAACGAAGGCTCTACTTGCCACCTCGTTACCGGCGGCAGGCCTTGCCGCGCCGACGTCACCGGCCATTCCTGACCTGAAAACTCCGCCGAGCATTTCTCTCCGCCAGCCGTTCGTGGCCTGCCGGCTCGGCGCCTGGTGCTGAAGCGCGCAGCCCTTCCCACGCACTCACCGCATCTGTAAGGCTTCAAGCAGAAGGTCGTTCACGGACGCCTTCAACCGCTGCTTCGCCTCGGGCAGAAACTGTGCGGCGGTCGTGTGCCCCTGCAACACTCTGAAATACGCCTGAACCACCTCTTGATACCGACGCAGAAGCTTGAACGCGAGGCGTGGAAATGCATACACGACCCGCGCAATACGGCCGGTCGCACGAAAGTCGGGAAGAATCTCGCGTTCCAGCGCTGTCTCATAGGCAACCAGTGATTCCGCACGAAGCTGGTTGCCTGCCAAGATCGCCCGAGCCACCATGTGCCCGGACAGGACCGCGTAGTAGATGCCTTCCCCGAACAATGGGTCCACTAAATGCCCGGCATCACCGATGAGCGCGGCACGCCCCCTGACAAACTGAAAGCCCCCTTCCGCTCGGTGTCGGCCCTCAAGCTCCAAGTACGCAGGAATCGGATGTCCGACCGGGCGCGGAACATCCCATCCACTGAGGCCCGGCTCCTCTTTCACGAACCGATCGAAGGTCGCCCGCAGGCTGGTCGCTTTCCGGCGAAACTCTCCGACTCCAATTGAAAGACAATCCCGTTTCGGGAAAATCCACCCATACCCCTGTCGAGCCGCCCCCACATCCACGAGGATCGTCGTCGCTCCTGGGAAATGGTGTCCTGCGCCGATCTGTACCTCGCTTTCAAGCGCAGGCGCTCGATAATGAGAACGGTGTGGAAACAATTGCCGCGCCACGAGGCTATTGGCACCATCGGCACCGATGATCACCTGCGCGCGAAATCGACCCCGCCCTGTGGTCACGTCCACACCATCCGCATCCTGCGTGAGCCGCTCCACACCGTCACCGGTGCGGATGTCGGCTCCCGCTTGAACCGCCTGTTGTACCAGGTAGTGATCGAACCGATCCCGCATCACCATGTAGGCGATGGGCTCGGACGAGTGAATGACCAGTGGATCCCGACCTCGGTGAACGAACTGCACACCCGTGATGGTCTGCTCGATGACGGACCGAAATCCAGGGTCCAACAGCGGTTCGATTCGCGCCGACAGGCCGCCACCGCAGACCTTGTAACGGGGGTGGGAGTCCTTGTCCAAGCCGAGCACGGCCAGCCCGCCACGGCTCAGAGCCGCCGCGGCGGTCGATCCGGCGGGCCCCATCCCGACGATCACCACATCATAGGTTGTGCGAGCTTGCGCAGCAGCCATGTACGGTCTACCGATTGAGAGCGCTTCCCCGCCAGCCTTGCCTGACCAAAGAGACGTCCATGATGCGGCGGGAATATTCGGAGAGAGACAGACGGGGAAAACCAGCAATCCGCGCTACTGCCCGAGATACCAGCCGATCCCGTATCGCTCGAGAAAGCTCGTGATCATCGTCAGCGAATTGGCATAGATCATCACGCCCACGACGATCAGCAACACCCCGCTGACGGTTGAAACGCCCCAGAGATAGGCGCGCACTTCCTTAAAGTAGCTGAGAAATCGATCGACGCCCAACGCAGTGAGAAACAACGGCAGCGCCAACCCCAGCGAATAACAGGTGAGCAGGATGATCCCGCTGAACATCGATTCCGTCGTACTGGCATAGAGGAGAATGGTTCCCAACACAGGGCCCACACAAGGGGTCCATCCCGCCGCAAATGCAACCCCGATCAGGAACGACCCCAGGAAACCGGCCGGCCGATTTCGAAACTGATACCGATGCTCCATTTTCAGGAAATTGAGATTCAACACTCCCAGCAGATAGAGACCAAATACGATCACCACGATTCCCCCGAATCGTCGTAGATGCTCCTGGTAAGTGATCAATGCCTGCCCCAACAGGCTGGCCGAAGCCCCGAAGGCTACAAACACAGCCGAAAACCCCGCGATGAAGAGCAGAGAATTGAGGACGATGGCCTTGCGAAATCGGCTTCGTTCCGACACGTCAGTCAACTGCTCAATGGACAACCCGGTAATGTAGGAAATGTACGATGGCACGAGAGGCAACACGCAGGGGGACACGAACGACAACAAGCCTGCAGAAAATGCAGCCACGAGTGAGATCGACTGCACCGAGTCACTCATGCGAAGGCTCCTGCAACAGGGCTTCGACCAACCGCTTTCCTGCCGGCGCGCTCCAGTCTCGGGCACCGGGTATCCGGTTGCGGATGATACCTTTGCGATCAATGAGAAACGTCATGGGCAACTGGCGCGCACCATACTGCAGGCCGATCCTGAAATCGGCATCGTGCAACACAGGAAAGGTAAACCCAACCTCTTGCTGAAACGGACGAGTGACCACCGTCCCCTGGGCATCGGTTGACACGGCCAGGATCTCGAATTCCTTGCGGCTGAACGATCGATACAATCGCTCCATCGCCGGCATCTCAATTTTACAAGGGCCGCACCAGGTCGCCCAAAAGTTCAGGAGGACGACTTTGCCGCGAAACTGATCGAGGGTGACATTAAATCCCTGGGAATCCTTGAGCAGAAAATTCGGCGCCTCCTCATCAACCTGAGGAGCACGGTTGGCCACCGGAATGGGAGACAAGCTTGCAGGAGCCGACGCGTCACGAGCATCGGCAAGGATGGCTCCGCCGATCACTAACCCCACACCGATCATGGAGAATACAGACCAGCGATGTATCATCACACTTACGACGCCGGTGCCAGCTGAGGAGCAGCAGGCACGGCTGCCGCCTTTTCGGCAGGCTTTAACAGTTGCGTGAGCACCTTGAGATTATCCAGACGCGTCCAATCCCGAGGCCCGATCACTTTTTCACGCAACACACCTTGCTGATCGATAATGTACGTCTCGGGAACGCCCATTAACTTGTAGCGTTTGTCCGTCTGCCCCCAAGAATCGACCAGCACGGGGAACGTGAGATTCAGACCTTTGACAAAGGGCGGGATCTCCTTCTTCGTCGTCACTCGATCGATGCTGACGGCAAGGATCACCAATCCGTCTTTTTCAAAGTTCTTGTACAGCACTTCCATGGAGGGCATTTCTTCGCGACAGGGCTTGCACCAGGTCGCCCAGAAATTCAAGAAGACCACCTTGCCCCGGTAGTCGGACAGCCGCAACTGCTTCTCGTTCAAGTCGGGGAGTTGAAAGTCCGGCGCCTGCTTGCCGACGACGAGTGGTTCGTACTTCGAACTCTGCAGCCACACGACCAGAAACATCACGCCCAGGATGGTCGCGGCAACAAGCACGACGAGCATTCGACCGGGGCCGCTTCGCCCCACAGTGCCGGCTGACGTCTGATTGGCTTGGTCAGTCATGGTCTACGCATACGCATGGAGACCGGAGAGCAAGAAATTCACTCCCCAGAAACAGAAAATCACCATCAGGAATCCGAAGATCGCATAGATGGCGGCCTTGTGCCCTTCCCACCCTCGCGTCATACGGGCATGAATATAGGCCCCGTAGATCAGCCACACGATCAGCGACCAGGTTTCCTTCGGATCCCAACTCCAGTAACCACCCCAGGCATAGTTCGCCCACATCGCTCCCAGGATGATCCCGAACGCCAGCAGCGGAAACCCGAGCATGATCGCCTTATATCCAAGCTCATCGATGGTTTCGAGATCGGGAAAGGCCGCGTAGAATCTGGACTGCAGTCCCCGATTCACCGCTCGCTCCTTGAACAGGTACATCAGACCCAGTCCACCAGCCATGGCGAACGCAGCATAGCTGGTCAAGGTGACGGAGACATGGATATAGATCCAATAGCTGTTTAACGCCGGGACGAGCGGCTCTGCCGTCTGGTACCGGTAGGGCAAGAGCGACGCCGCCCCCATGGCGATGAACCCAATACCCACCACGAAAGCCCCGACCGCCTTGATCCTGTACCGAATCTCCAGGAGGACATATCCCAGAATGATGGCCCAGGAGACATAGGCCATCGCCTCGAACTGATTCGACCACGGAGCAAATGTGCCGGAATGCTCCATTCGCTCGAACGCCCTGGTGGTCAACGCCAGCGTATTCAGCACCCATCCGAACACCGTGACCAACGTGGCCACCTGCCCTAATTGAGTAGCCCAGGCACCATCACGGTCTTCAAGATTGTCGATGGGATGTCCTGCCGGAGCCATCTGCATGGCGGGGCGTTTCGCGAAGAGATACGCCACATAGAGGCCCAGTGCGGCCAGGTACAGCCAGAAGGTCATATCGAAGAGAAACAACGATCGCATCATAACAGGCCTCCGTCTCTCATATCGTCGTGTGCAGCACGCCTCCAAAGGAGGGCTCATTCGAGCGGTGCCGCATCGGTCATCAGGATGAGGTCTTAGCTTGAATCTTGTCCGTCAGTTTCTTGAACTCTTTTTGAAAATCAATTTGGCTCTTATGCGTCGTGCCCCCCAGGTGAAGCGTCACCCCGAACTCGCCAGGAATAATCTTCGCCCACAGCCGCCGATGGTAGATCAGCGACGACAGCGTCATACCTACCACCAACATCGTACACCCAATCCAGACCATGTTGATGCCGGGATTCCTGGCAATCTGCAACCCGGTGAACTTCTTGGGCTGATACCCGATGAATTCAAACTGATACGCGGAGTCTTTGATCTCAAAGAGATCCGGATAATGATAAAACACCCACGGTGTGGATTGCACGGCACTGCGCTCATCCACCGCCAACCGGATCGCGGGATTGGCGTGTTCGGCCGTCTTGGAGAAGACTTTTTTCTCCGTCGAGTTGAACGCAAAATCGGCCACGAAATCCGTCATCTTCATCTTGAGGGGCAGCCCATCGACGGCTTTTTCTTTGTTCCACTCCAGGTCGACCGTCGCTAGGATTTTATCGTTCGCCTTGTCCTTAATATTGATGCGAGCGGCCTCGATCTGATCCCAGGCATCCCCATAACTGGACTGGTAAAACCAGATGCCCTTGTACACCAGCGGATCATTGACGGTAATGGTCTTCGTCATCGTCGGCGTCCCCTGATCGATGACCGTCAAGGTACTGTTGTAGGACTTCACCGAACCGTTTTCATGGTAGTCGATCCAGAACTTATCGACACGGAGATCAAAGTTGCCTCGCGGGATGTGATACGTCTGCCCCTCTAAGCACACCCCGAACTCTTGGAATCCATAGTAGCTCCCGAGCAGGCCACCCAACACGATCACCGTCGCGCTCAAATGGGCTACGTGCGCACCGACTCGGCCCATGATGCCTTTGGTCGCATAGACGGTGACTTCCCCAGGCTCACTCTTCGCAAGCACTCTGTAGCCTTTTTCCGCAAAGAGCCTCACAAGGCCTTCGGCAACGGTTTCTTTGGGCTGATTGAGCGCGAGGGTCGTCTGTTGCTTCATCCCCTGGATAAAGGACAATGAGACACTGACCTTGTCCTGACGCATCGAGCGCCACACACTGGGAAACCGTTTATAGAAACAGGTGAGTGAATTGACGCAGAGCAGTCCGAGCAGTCCGGTGAACCACCAGGTGTGATACACATCGGTGAACCCGAGGCGAAGAAACCAGCGGTAGGCCTCTTCCCCATACTCCTGCACATAGGTTTCCGGACGCTCACCCTGCTGAATCACAGTCCCGATGGTGGCGGTCATGGCGAGGACAATGAATAAGAACATCGCCAACTTAATAGAGGCGAAAAAGTCGACGACCTCGCGTGAAAACTCTTCCCATCCCAGGCCGGAAGTGGAAGGACGGGTTGCGCTCACATCGGATGCTGCATCAGATTTATCGTTCATGAATCAACACGCCTCGTTGCTTCGACCTGGCCGTCATGCAGACCATCATCATACCTAATGACGAGCTGCGTGTGGGATTCTGCGGCCAATGCAGGCCGGTACCACGAGGTTGGAAGTGCCGGGGCAGAGCGTCTATAGTGAAAAGGTTCCAAATGCGCGAAAAGTAAGCCATCTTACAAGTCGTCTCGAAGGGCTGTCAAGCAAGCCGCGCGGACGGAGCAGCACCGCACCTAATCCATTAAGAACGGTAGACAAAAATCATCCGGTCAGCTACTATTGCTTTAGTTTTTTGCGGAGTTGCCATATCAGTGTAGGTGCCGAATCTTCCACCTTCGTTCGGCGTGCCACCGAATTCTAACCGCCGCATCCTCGAATCACTTCACTTCCAGGGGGAACAATGAGACATAACTATTTGTTTACGTCTGAATCGGTCACGGAAGGACACCCGGACAAGATCGCCGATCAAATTTCCGATGGAATCCTTGATGCCATTATTGCTCAAGACAAGCTTTCCCGGGTCGCCTGCGAGACGATCCTGACGACTGGTATCGCCTTCGTGGCCGGCGAAATTTCCACCAAAGCCTACGTCGAGATCCCCGATATCATCCGTGATGTGATCAAGGATGTCGGCTATACCGATGCCTCATGGGGCTTCGACTCCAATACTTGCTCTGTCCTGACCTCCATCCACCAGCAATCCGGCGATATCGCCATGGGAGTGGATTCCGGCGGCGCAGGAGACCAGGGGCTTATGTTCGGTTACGCGACCAACGAAACGACGGAGCTCATGCCGATGCCGATCGTGCTGGCGCATCGGCTCACCAAGCGCCTGGCGGAAGTGCGGAAGAAGAAGATTCTGAAGTGGGTTCGCCCCGACGGGAAATCCCAAGTCACGGTTGAATACAAGGACGGCAAACCGTTCCGCGTGGATACCATTGTGGTGTCCACCCAGCATAGCCCTGAGGTAACCAATAAGCAGATTGAGAAGGATTTGATGGAGCATGTGATTCGCCCGGTCATGCCGAAAGGCCTCTATGACCCAACCAGCGTGAAACATCACATCAATCCCACCGGACGCTTCGTGGTCGGCGGTCCGATGGGCGATACGGGGCTGACCGGCCGCAAGATTATCGTCGACACTTACGGCGGCCACGGCAGCCATGGCGGTGGCGCGTTCTCAGGGAAAGATCCATCAAAGGTGGACCGCTCGGCTTCCTATATGGCCCGCTACATCGCCAAGAACATCGTTGCCGCAGGACTAGCATCAAAGTGCGAAGTTCAGCTGGCCTATGCGATCGGAGTTGCCGACCCCGTCTCCGTGCTGGTCGATACCAAGGACACGGAAAACGTCGCTCCCGAAAATTTGGACAAGTTGGTTCGAAAGCATTTCCCACTGACCCCGCGCGGGATCATCGACCATCTCAAGCTTCGCCGTCCAATCTTCAGAAAGACGGCCGCCTACGGACACTTCGGCCGTAACGAGCCGGAATTCACGTGGGAAAAGACCGACAAGGCAAAAGCCTTGCGGAAGGATGCAGGCCTCTAGAGTCCTGTCACACCTGTCACAGCCAAGGGGGCGGGGCACAAGCCCGCCCCTTTTTTCTGCAATCGAAAACACCCATCAGACACGACACAGGAGGAGGAACCAGTGGATTACGATGTGAAAGACATGGGCTTAGCTGATCAGGGCAAACTCAAGATTGAATGGGCCGAAGCCACGATGCCGGTACTGCGGCTGATTCGCAAACGATTCGAGCGTGAACGTCCACTGAAAGGCATTCGCGTCACCGCCTGCCTCCACGTCACCACCGAAACCGCCAATCTCATGAAGACGCTGAAGGCCGGAGGCGCAGATGTACGACTCTGCGCGTCGAATCCCCTGAGCACACAGGATGACGTCGCCGCCGCGCTGGTTCGCCATGACGGCATTCCCACCTTTGCGATCAAAGGTGAAGACAACCAGACCTACTATCGCCACATCGAATCCGCGATCGGCCACAAGCCGCAAGTATCCATGGATGACGGGGCCGATGTGGTCTCGCACCTCCATTCCAAGCGCAAAGATCTGCTCAAGAACGTGATCGGCGGCACAGAGGAAACCACCACCGGCGTGATTCGACTCCGCAGCATGGCCGAAAAGAAGGTCCTCAAATTCCCGGTCATCTCCGTCAATGACGCCGATACCAAGCATATGTTCGACAATCGGTACGGCACGGGTCAAAGCACCCTAGACGGTATCGTACGCGCCACGAATCGCCTGGTCTGCGGCTCCACAGTCGTCGTCGTCGGCTACGGATGGTGTGGCCGTGGAATCGCCATGCGCGCAAAGGGCATGGGGGCCGATGTCGTCGTCACCGAAGTGGATCCCATGAAGGGGCTGGAAGCCGTCATGGACGGCTACCGCGTCATGCCCATGGAACAGGCTGCTGCAATCGGCGACTTCTTCGTCACCGTCACCGGCAACATTCACGTGATCCGTGGCGAACACTTTGCAGCCATGAAAGACGGCGCGATCGTCTGCAACAGCGGTCACTTCAATGTTGAGTTGGACATACCGGCACTGGAAAAGCTCAGCAAGAAAAAGCTTGCGGTGCGGACCGGTGTAGACCAGTACACGCTGAAGAATGGTCGGCGCGTGAGCCTGCTCGGCGAAGGTCGGCTGGTCAATCTCGCGACGGCGGAAGGCCATCCTTCCAGCGTCATGGACATGAGCTTTGCAAATCAAGCACTGGGAGCGGAATTTATCGTCAAGAATTACAAAAAACTCGAGAAGAAGGTGTACCCTGTCCCTGCCGATATCGACAAGGAAATCGCTCGTCTCAAACTGGCGGGCATGGGCATGTCGATCGACAAACTCACCAAAGAGCAGGTGAAATATCTGGCCTCTTGGGAAATGGGAACCTAGCGCGCTACACCTAAGCCGGAGCCTCGAACTGCGAGGCTCCGGCCGACCTCTTCCCGCAGCTCCATTCATTACCCGCAATACCAATCGCCTGTTTCCCCGCAGCCACTGCTTCAGCGCATCAACCGCAGCCATCCCTTTGTGGGCAGTATTACTTTGAGGAGGAGACAAGAACCTCGTATCAACACCGGCATGCGTCAGACGTCACATGCGATCAATGGCGCGATACAACCACATAGGCAATGGACCGGTAGACACATCTCTAGATGAACGTCATACCAAACTCTGCGAAGAGGCTCAGCAAGGCTCCTGGGGAACAACGGGGTTTCTGGGGCTCAGGCGGATCACAACCAGCCGACCGAGTGAACACGCCGCTTTAGCGTGTCTGCACCATCGGCAGTTCTCGAGTTCCTTCTGCTTCCTGCTGAATCCGCTGCCGTTCAGCTTTGGATTCTTCCATGACATTGTGCAGTAACTCGTCGCTCAGCTGGGTGAGCTGGGCTGCAGCATCCTTCATTTCGGCATGCTCCACGGCACGCGAAAGAACCTCCGCCTTAGTCGCACCTTTTTTCTGACCGAGGAAGGGCTTCATGATGAGATAGGCAACGTCACGGAACGGCATATAACGGAGGAAGCGGCGAAGCAATTTGAAGGTTTGAATGGGATACCGAGTCAACTTGTAGAGAAACAGTTTCTTCAAACCTTCCTGGCGGACTTGATTGATCACTTCCCCAGGAAGGCACGTGGGATCAATCTCGGAGCATTTGAAGTACTTGTACCAATCCTTGGCGTCACTCACCAGACCACGTTTGACGTATTCCTGCCACAGAGGCGTGCCCCGGTAGACACAGAGACGATTGAAGCCGAACGTATCCAACGGAAGCCGTGAGGCGAACTCGAACGTCTTCTCCATATCCTCGACGGTTTCATCTGGATTTCCGACTGTGAAGAACCCGTGAACGATTTCAATGCCCGCCTTCTTCGCATTCTTGACGGCGGTCTCCACTTCCTCCAACGTCTGTTCCTTTTGCAGTCGATCCAAAATTTTTTGGCTTCCGCTTTCGATTCCAAACATGACCGTCCGACAGTGGGCCTGCGCCATAATGGGGAAGAGATGTTGCGCGACGGAATCCACCCGTCCTTCGATTCCCCACTGAATTGAGAGCTTGGCATCAATGACCCCTTGACAGATCGCTTCGATGCGCTTGGGTTGAAGCAGGAAATGGTCGTCGACGAAATAGACAGACCCATACCCGTTGGCCTCAAGATATTTGAGCTCCGCCACCACGTGATCGGCGCTCCTGGCGCGCCACTTTCCCTCATTAAAGATCGGGATATCGCAGAACACGCAGGGCCAGGGGCACCCCCTTGAGGTCTGCATGGTCGTAAATCGTTCCATGGAAAGAACCGCCGGCACATCCAGCGGCATCGATTCCACAAAATCCAATTCGAGGCTTTCCCGATCAGGAAACGCCCACTGATCGAGATGACGTTCCACAGAACGATTCGGGTTGTTCACCACACGCCCGTCCTTCGCCCACGTCACGCCGCCGACGGAACTGGGATCGTCCATGTTCTTGAGTAGGTCCAACAGGAGCTGCTCTCCATCCCCACGACAAACAAAATCCACTTCGGGACACTGCAACTTGACCAATCCCGCATTCAGACTGGCAAACACCCCCCCAAACGCCAACTTGACCTTGGCATCCTCGGCTCGGATCTGCCTAGCTAAAATCTTGGCGTAGGGGTAGCTCGTCGTACTTAGGAAGCTTAGCCCGACAAGCACCGGCTTCCGGGTTTTAATCTGTTCGATGATGAAGTCGTTGGGAGTTTCCGGGTTGGCTTGGTCGAACATCACGCACTCATGTCCGGCCTGTTTTAGTACGGCGGACAGCGACATGATGCCGATCGGCGGAAAACCCATGACTCGAATGCGACCGTTCTTCGCCCGAGTCTTTGCGGGCAATGCATAAAACTGGGGATCGCGAACGTGTATCAGAAAGACCAACATGTCAGCGTCCCTATTCTTGGAGAAGGGTTGATGAGAGACGAGCGGCGCCCCCTATGAAACCGATGGCAACTCACAGGGCCTGCAGCCTATCACGACTAGCACACAGGGGAAAAGAAAGAATCTCGGCACTCAGTGCTGCGGCTTGATGGGCTGAGCCCCTTCAAACATCAAGGTTTCCCCTGGTTGCATCGGGAGAAATCCGATGTGCCGGCGCTTCACTTCCTCGCCAAACTCACGGGCATCCTGAGTCAGTACTGGGAAGGTGCCGTAATGATGAGGAATCGCATACTTGGCCTTGACGCTGGCCGCCGCCCTAGCCGCCATGGCCGACTCCATCCCGAAATGTCCCCCGATGTTCAACAAGGCGATATCAGGTCCGTACTGCTCCCCGATAACCTCCATATCCTTGAAGTATGCCGTGTCTCCGGAGTGATAGAACGTCGGCCCCTGCTGGATCGTTAGAACAAAACCGGCCGGGTTTCCGCCATACACAAAATCCGATTCCTGTTCCTTGGCGAAAGGGTTTCCCAAACCGCTGGAATGCACGGCGGGTGTCATCGCCACCTGCACTTCGCCGTCAGCGATTCGGATTTCCCCCCCGGGATTCATGAACGTGGGAAATCCGATCTGCTCTTTTGGGTATCCGTGAAGTTTGGACAACGTGGCCGCCAACTCAAAATTGGCCACGAGTTTGGCCCCGGTCTTCTTCGCAATGGCAACGGCATCCCCGACGTGATCAAAATGCCCGTGCGTGATGAGAATATAATCCGCCTTCGTCATATGGTCGACCGGGTTTTGCTTATCCTTGACCAGTGGATTGAGTGGGTTCTGCAACCAGGGGTCGATCAGAATGATCGCGCCTTTAGGCGTGGTGATCTCAAACGCGGCATGTCCATGCCACGTCAGGGTTGTGCCACGTTCGGCAGCCACTGCAACAGAGCCCCACCATGTGACCGCCAACAGCACCGCTAGAACACGAATCTTCATAGCCCCTCCACGATCGTCAGTACGTGCGCCCTGTTTCTCTGCAGCATGCCCAAGCCGCGCGCGAAACTCAACCCCGAAAATACAGCGGGGGCGCCGGATTGCCCGACGCCCCCGCTCGGATACATCTTGAGCTACGTTTATCGGCCCAATGCAGCCTTCACGGCATGACCAATCTCTGCAGGATTCTTCACCACACGCACACCGGCTGCTTCAAGGGCCTTCATCTTTTCGGAAGCCGTGCCCTTGCCGCCTGAAATGATGGCACCAGCATGTCCCATTCGACGCCCAGGGGGGGCAGTGATCCCGGCGATAAAACTCACCACAGGCTTCTTTACCTGTTTCTTGATAAACTCTGCCGCTTTCTCCTCCGCATCACCGCCGATTTCGCCAATCATGACGATGGCCTGCGTTTCTGGATCTTTCTCAAACAGCGGCAGCACATCCACAAACCCGGTTCCATTGACCGGGTCACCACCGATACCGACACAGGTCGTCTCCCCAAGCCCCAAGGTCGATAGCTGATGGACGGCTTCGTACGTGAGGGTGCCGCTGCGGGAAACCACCCCGACCACACCTTTCTTATGAATGAATCCAGGCATGATCCCAATTTTGGCTTCATCGACCGTGATGACACCAGGACAATTGGGGCCGACGAGCCTGACATCCCGCCCACGCAGGGCTCGCTTGACCCGGACCATGTCGTTGACAGGGATTCCTTCCGTGATACAGATCACGAGCTTGACGCCTGCATCAGCGGCTTCGAGAATCGCATCCGCACAAAAAGGCGGCGGCACAAAGATCAATGAAGTGTCGCATTCCGTCTTCTTCACGGCGTCGCGCACAGTATTGAAAACTGGAATGCCCTCGACCTCCTGCCCGGCCTTGCCAGGCGTCACGCCTGCAACGACCTGCGTCCCATAGGCTTTGCACTGGGTCGCGTGGAAGGAACCTTCCTTTCCCGTGATTCCTTGTACAACCACCCGCGTGTTCTTATTCACCAAGATGCTCACGATATCCTCTTCTCTTTCCCGCCTCCCCCGGAGCACCGGGCAGGCGCGCAATCAATGACGTGCGGCGCTGTGAACGCTGTACTGCGCGGATCAACCCAGGCTGCCGCCGATTCCCGCAACGAGCGCAGAGTCAGCCCCAACCCCGGCCTCATCAACCTCAGGCGGCTTTTCCAGTCAACTTCACAATTTTTTGCGCCGCCTCCCAGAGGTCATCGGCAACGTCCACTTTCAATCCTGATTCCGCGAGCAGTGTTCTCCCTTCGGGCGCATTCGTACCTTGCAGGCGGACCACAAGCGGCACATTGATTTTCACTTCCTTCGCGGCTTCGATCACACCGTTGGCGATACGTTCACAACGAACAATTCCACCAAAGATGTTGATGAAGATGCCTTTGACGTTCGGGTCCTTCAACAGAATCCGAAAGCCGGCTGCGACGGTATCCTTAGTGGCGCCGCCACCCACATCAAGAAAATTTGCAGGCTCACTGCCGGCAAGCTTAATCACGTCCATTGTGGCCATGGCCAACCCGGCTCCATTCACCATACAGCCAATGTTGCCATCGAGCTTCACGTAATTGAGATTGTTCGCCGTTGCCTCGATCTCCAAAGGATCCTCTTCGTTCAAGTCGCGCATGCTCTGCACGTCCGCGTGCTTGAAAATACCATTGTCATCAAACGAGACCTTGCCGTCCAATGCCACCAACGTTTTTTCTTTCGTGATGATCAGGGGGTTGATCTCTACCAATGCCGCATTCTTCTCCATAAAGAGACGGTAAAGATTCCCCAGCAACTGGACAAAGGGGTTGATGACTGCCGGTTCGATGTGTTGCAGCCCAAGCGCAAACGCAACATTCCGACCATTGTGGCCCTGAAATCCAACCGCAGGATCAACGGCCTCCTTGATGATCTTCTCTGGGGATTTCTCGGCGACCTCTTCGATTTCCATGCCACCTTCAGTGCTCGCGATAAAGGTGGCCCACCCGGTGTCTCGATCAACCAGGATGCTGAGATACAGCTCCTTGGCAATATTAGCTCCCTCTTCCATAAGGAGGCGATGGACCGTGCGACCCTTCGGTCCCGTCTGATGAGTGACCAGCGTCTTCCCGATGAGTTCTTTGGCCAAACCGGCGACCGCTGCCTTGTCCTTGGTAATCTTGACGCCTCCGGCCTTACCCCGTCCACCAGCGTGAATCTGTGCCTTGACGACAAGCACCGGTGTATTCAGTTCATTAGCCCAGGTGGTGGCCGCCTCAGGAGACGTGATTTCCTTCCCGCGCGGGACTGGTACGCCGAATTGCGCGAACAACGACTTGGCTTGAAATTCATGAACGTTCATTGATTCCTCTTAGGAGCTAGTGGCTCATGACAAATAACGTAACCCGTGCAGACGTCAACGTGGTTGCGCGGCCGCAACCTTGCGCTTTCACGTCGTCACGACACGGTCTGCTTCTTTACGCGTATACGCAGGAAGAATCATCGGGGAAATCACACCGCTGGAGTTGCCATGCCTCTTGGCTTCAGCTCTGAACCGTTGCAGGTGGTTGAGCGTCAATTTCCCTTGCTGCATGGAGCTCGCTCGAGCGGCAGCCGTCAACCCTGACCGCTTGCCGAACACCATGAGATCGAGCAGAGAATTGCCCATCAATCGATTCCGCCCGTGTAATCCTCCGGATGCTTCTCCCGCGACAAATAGATTTTTGACGTTGGTTTCTGAATTCGCGTCGATCTTCACCCCGCCGTTCTGATAGTGCAACGTGGGATAGATGAGCACGGGGTCTTTACTGATATCGATTCCAAATCGCTCGAATTGCATCATCATGGCAGGGAAGTGCTTCTCCACAGTGCCCGGACCATGTTCGGCATCGAGCAGTGGAGTGTCCAGCCAGACCCCGACCCGTCCGGACATCGTACGAATCCCCCGTCCTTCCTCGCATTCTCGGATGATGGAGGAGGACACGACATCCCGCGTGTCCAATTCGTTGACGAATCGCTCGCCCTTGGCGTTCACCAAGTGTCCGCCCTCGGAGCGAATACCTTCGGTCACCAGCGCCCCAATCAATTGCTCGGGATACACCGCGCCGGAAGGATGGTACTGAAATGTATCGATATGATCGAGCTTCGCGCCCATCCGATAGGACAGGCACAAACCATCGCCGGTGGCACCATAGTGATTGCTTGTTGGGAACCCCTGAATGTGTAACCGCCCGATTCCGCCAGTCGCCAGGATCACAGATTTCGCTGCAACGACGACATGACGCTGATTGTCGAGATCTTTAAAGATCGCACCGCTGCAGTGACCTTGGTCATCACTCAGCAGCTCTACCGCTGCACAAAACTCGAGCAGCTGTATCTTTTGATTCAGGACCTCGTCCTTCAATACACGCATAATCTCGAGGCCGGTGTAGTCAGAGCAGGTGAGAAGGCGCGGCTTGGAACTTCCGCCGCCCTTTTTCACATGCAGATTGCCGTCAACCTGGCGATCAAAGAGCACGCCGAGCTCAATGAGCCACTTGGCAATGGACGGCCCCTCCTCGACCATGACCTTCAGCAGTTCGTGGTCATTTTGCATGTGACCACCCTTGAGGGTGTCAAGAAAGTGGGTGACCGGGGAGTCTTCCGGAGCCACTGAAATTTGCATCCCGCCTTGCGCCATCACGCTGTTCGAGTCGCCCAGGCGAAGTTTCGTGGCTAGGATGACCTTGGCTCCGCTGGCGTGGGCGTGAAGCGCTGCTGCGCACCCGGCACCACCGCCGCCGATAACAAGGACGTCCGTCGTATACTGCGGAGTCACGTCGAGATTCTCAGGAATTGAGCTATCACCTTCCAGCAGGGCAGCCAATTCCACAACGGTTTTGTCATTGGCATTTGGACCAAATCGAATTGGTCGATAGGCACTGGCCCGATAGTCCGGGTGATACTTATGAATGAGTTGATCTCGGTCTGCGGGGGAGAACTTCTGGATCGTCTGCTTGCGGCGAGCGTCCCGCGTTTGATGAACAATCTGCTGGAGTGCGTGAATATCCATGGTTTCGCTTTCGGTGCAGCGCTCAATCCCCGAACAACGTGTCCGTGACCGGCGGAGGGCACAATGCGTTATTTCACTGTTGCGCAGTGGTCGGCCAATTCCTGTTCACTCATGCCGAGCACCTTCTTCCACTCGTCGTTATAGCGACCTTCTTGAATTTCCTTGATGCGGATATCGAGGCCCTGCGGTTTTTCCGTAAAATACGCACCTTGCGCCCGGCTGACATACAAGGCGACCAGATTAGGAGCAATATCCGCAATACAGACCGGCGTGCACATGCCACACATTACACAGTCCATGAACATCTCGGAGACGCTTTTGAAGTCTCCGAAGACGGCTTTCCATACGCCTTCCCGTACGTCGATTTTCTGCGGGCAGGCTTCCGTACAGGCGTTACAGTTCCTGCACAGCGGCGCCTCCGGGTACAAATTGAAGAGATCTTGCTTGGGATCTTTCAGCGACTGAATGTCATACAGGGCTTTACGCGCTGGAAACGGAGGCATGATGGTAAAGGACATGCCGTCTCCAACAGCCATCTGACAGGCCAAACAGGTTCGAACCTTCGGGTCGTCCTTGGTGCGATAATATGTGGCACAGGCGCCGCAGAATCCCCCGAGACATCCAGCACCTCGCACCACCTCTTGGCCGGTATGCCACAACGCCTTGATCACCGTAATACCTTCCGGCACTTCATACTTCTTACCGGAAATTTCTATCGTCACCATTTTGTGGCGCAACACTTCCGGCTGATCAATCACATTGGTGTCTTCTTGTGCCATGGCTCTCTCGTGAATCGTGAAAAGGTGCGGCGCAAAGAAGACCAAAAGTCTTCCTTGCGCCTGACCGGATCAAATCATGACCGCTTAAGCAATCGCGTCAATGATTGCGTTCAGCGTTGCGCTAGGCCGCAAGGCTTTAGCGGCCTTCGTATCGTTCGGGTGAAAATACCCCCCGACGTCCTGCGGCTTACCCTGCGCGGCGAGCAGTTCGCCGTCGATCTTCTTCTCGTTGTCGCTCAGATCCTTTGCAATTTTCGCAAATCGCTCAGCGATCTTCTTATCTGCGGTTTGCGCCGCCAACGCCTGCGCCCAATACAGCGCGAGGTAGAAGTGGCTGCCACGGTTGTCGATCTCGCCGACTTTACGCGCGGGGGACTTATTGCTCTCAAGGAACTTCGCGTTGGCTTGGTCCAGCGTATCCGCCAAAATCTTCGCCACCGGATTGTTGCCCACCTTCGCCAGATGTTCAAGCGACGCGGCCAGCGCAAGGAATTCACCGAGGGAATCCCAACGCAGATACCCTTCTTCCTGGAACTGCTGCACATGCTTCGGAGCTGATCCGCCCGCGCCGGTTTCGAACAAGCCGCCGCCGTTGAGCAACGGGACGATCGAGAGCATCTTGGCGCTAGTGCCGATTTCAAGAATCGGGAACAGATCGGTGAGATAATCGCGGAGCACGTTACCGGTCACAGAGATCGTATCCTTGCCTTCTTTCATCCGCTCGATTGAGAAGCGGCAGGCCTCGGCCGGCGACATGATCTTAATCTCCAGACCGTTCGTGTCGTGCTTCGGCAAATAGGCATTCACCTTCTTGATCAATTCCGCGTCATGGGCGCGGGTCTTGTCCAACCAGAATACGGCCGGCGCACCGGTCGCACGGGCGCGCGTAACGGCCAACTTGACCCAGTCTTGAATCGGGGCATCCTTTACTTGGCACGCACGCCAGATGTCCCCGGTTTCCACCTGGTGCTGGTGTAGGACCGTTCCGTTCGCATCGACAATACGAATCGTGCCATTGCTCGGCGCCTTGAAGGTCTTGTCGTGGGAGCCATACTCCTCCGCCGCCTGAGCCATCAACCCAACATTCGGGATCGTGCCCATCGTACGGGGATCAAACTGGCCCTTCTGCTTACAGAATTCGACGACTTCATGATAGACCGGCGCATAGCTGGAATCCGGAATCACACACTTCACATCCGCCGCTTTGCCGTCTGGCCCCCACATTTTGCCGCCATCACGGATGACCGGCGGCATAGACGCGTCGATGATGATGTCGCTCGGCACGTGAAGATTAGTGATGCCCTTGTCGCTGTTCACCATCGCCATCGGCGGGCGCTTCTGATAGACCGCCTGGATGTCGGCTTCAATCGCCTTGCGCTGATCGTCCGGCAGGGACTTGATTTTCGCATATACGTCGCCGAGGCCATTGTCCGGATCGATGCCCAGCTTCTTGAACGTCTCGGCGTGCTTCTCAAACACGTCTTTGTAGTAGACGGTCACGCCATGGCCGAAGATTTTCGGATCGGAGACCTTCATCATGGTCGCCTTCATGTGGAGTGACCAGAGGACACCCTGTTTCTTGGCCTCTTCGATCTGCTGCTCCAGGAACGTGCGTAACGCCTTGACGCTCATGAACGTGGCGTCAAGCACTTCACCGGCCTGTAAGGCAACTTTCTCCTTCAGCACGGTCGTCTTGCCGTCCGCACCGACGAACTCAATCTTGGCAGTCGTCGCCGCAGGGATCGTCATCGACTTTTCGTTAGAACGGAAATCCCCGCCTTTCATGTGGGACACGTGGGTCTTGGAGTCGGTGCTCCAGGGGGACATCTTGTGCGGGTGCTTCCGCGCATAGGCCTTGACGGACAGCGGCGCACGACGGTCCGAGTTGCCCTCGCGAAGCACAGGATTGACCGCGCTACCTTTGACTTTGTCGTAGCGGGTTTTGATGTCCTTTTCTTTGTCGTCCTTCGGATTCTCAGGATAATCCGGCAACTTGTATCCCTGGCTCTGCAACTCCTTAATGGTCGCGACGAGCTGCGGGATAGACGCACTGATGTTCGGCAGCTTGATAATGTTGGCTTCCGGCGTCTTTGCCATCTCGCCTAATTCGGCAAGGGCGTCGTGCTGCTTCTGCTCCGCAGTAAGGTATTCAGGAAACACCGCGATTACACGGCCTGCGAGCGAAATGTCGCGTAACTCCACAGTTACGCCCGCCGCTTTCGTGAAGGCGTTGATGATCGGCAGGAATGAATAGGTCGCCAGCATTGGCGCTTCGTCGGTCTTCGTATAAATAATTTTGTCTGCTTTTGCCATTGTACTTCTCCCCTTTTGCTGTATTGGTTTAGTTCAAAGCATTCAACGCTGATCCGGCCTTGAACCAGGTGATTTGCTGAGCGGTCATGCTGTGATTCGTCTGAATCTTCACATCCCCGCCAGTCTTATGAATGACCACTGTCACAGGCTTGCCCGGTGCCAAATTGGCCAGATCCACGACGCTGATACGATCGTTCTGTTCGATCTTCTCGTAATCCTTTGGATCGGCAAAGGTGAGCGGGAGGATGCCCTGTTTCTTCAGATTCGTCTCATGGATGCGGGCGAAACTCTTGGTGATGACCGCCCGCACATTCAAGAAGCGAGGAGACATTGCGGCGTGCTCGCGACTGCTACCTTCGCCGTAGTTCTCGTCTCCCACAACAATGGACCCAATGCCTTTGGCCTTGTAGGCCCGCGCGATCTGAGCCATGGTGAGGTTGGATTCACCGGTCAGTACGTTAGTTCCCTTTCCCGGCTCTGAGGAGAAGCTATTGTTGGCCCCAAGGAACATATTGTCGCTGATCTTGTCCAAGTGACCACGGAATTTGAGCCACGGCCCAGCTGGAGAAATATGGTCTGTCGTCGTTTTGCCTTTGGTCTTAATCAAAAGGGGCAATTTCTCGAAGTCTTTGCCATCCCATTTCGGGAACGGCTGCAGTAGTTGCAATCGCTCGCTGGTTGAAGGAATGTCGACCGTCAGATTCGAACCATCTTCTGCCGGTGCCACGAAACCTTCTTCACCTTTGGCAAAACCCTTAGCGGGCAATTCCTCTCCAACCGGCGGCTGAAGCTTGAATTCCTTCCCGTCCGCCCCCTTAACCGACTGGTTGACTGGGTCAAATCCTAAATCGCCGGTGATAGCGTAGGCGGTCACGACTTCCGGACTGGCGAGGAACGACAGCGTTTCACTGATCCCATCATTCCGTCCGGGGAAATTGCGATTGAACGAGCTGACAATGGAGTCCGCACGTCCCTTGACACCATCTGCCCGCTTCCACTGCCCGATGCAGGGACCGCAGGAATTTGACAACACAGTGCCGCCAAGTTTCTCGAACGTCTCAAGGAAACCGTCGCGCTTCATGGTATGGTAAATGCGCTCGGATCCCGGTGAAACCAGGAACGAAGCCTTCGCCTTCAGACCCGCCTTCAGCGCCTGCTGCGCCACATGGGCGGAACGACTGATGTCCTCGTACGAGGAGTTGGTACAGCTGCCGATCAACGCCGCCTTCAGCTCGACCGGATATCCCTTTTCTTTCGCTTCGGCTTTCAATTTGGAGATTGGCCGCGCCAGATCCGGCGTGTGAGGCCCAACGACATGCGGCTCCAGCTTTGACAGATCGATCTCAACGATTTCATCGTAGTACTTCTCTGGTGATTGAGCGATTTCGGGATCGGCCACCAACAAGTCTTTGTGCGATTGCGCAAAGCTTGCCAGATCAGCCCGGTCGGTGATCTTCATGTAGGCCACCATCTTCTCGTCGAACGGGAAGACGGAGGTTGTGGCGCCCAACTCCGCGCCCATATTGCAGATCGTGCCCTTGCCGGTCGCGCTGATGGTTTCGGCACCAGGGCCAAAGTACTCAACGATCTTGTTCGTGCCACCTTTCACGGTAAGCAGTCCGCACAGGTAGAGAATCACGTCTTTCGGAGAGGCCCAACCATTGAGCTTTCCCGTCAATCGTACACCGATCAGTTTCGGATGCAGGACTTCCCAGGGGAGGCCTGCCATGACTTCACCGGCATCCGCCCCACCGACACCGATCGCCAACCCACCCAAGCCGCCGCCATTCGGCGTATGCGAATCGGTTCCGATAATCAAACAACCGGGAAATGCGTAATTCTCGAGCACAACTTGGTGAATGATACCGGCACCCGGCTTCCAAAAGCCGATGCCATACTTCTTCGCGGCAGAGGCAAGAAAATTATAGACTTCCTTGTTCTCATCGAGCGCCCGAAGAAGGTCCTTTTGTGATCCCATTTCGGCACGGATCAAGTGATCACAGTGAATCGTGCTCGGCACCGCTGCTTTTTTCTTATTGGCTTGCATGAATTGCAGCACCGCCATCTGAGCTGTTGCATCCTGCATCGCCACACGATCCGGACGGAGCGCCAACATCGCCTTGCCCCGTTCCCAGCTCTGGCTATCAAAGTTATCCGCGTGTGAGACAAGAATTTTTTCCGCAAGCGTCAGGCCACGGCCGAACTTCTTTCTGGCCTTGGCAAAGACATCCGGCATCTTGGCATACAGTGCTTTGGCGAGATCCATCGACATAGTGGGTTCTCCGTCTGTTAGTACGATCTATGGGGTGCGCGACCCATCGTCCGTGAGGCGCCCTTGCAGGGCTCATCGCCTCACGGACGATGCATCACGGGTTGTGCTACTTCAGCGGCGGTACCTCACGACGCTTGGGCGCCGCATAGTTCACCAGATAATCAAACAACCGAATCAAACGGCTTTCCTGGCGCTTCTGATCCACCCAGTGCCCGATCAAACCGATCGTCCGGGAGAGGATAAAGAAACCGTTCAAGCTGTCGACCGGGAATCCGATATCGACCAGGACGGCTGCCATGGTGCCGTCGACATTCAGAATCAGATTGTCTTTCTTGACCGCCGTGACTTTCTCGACCTCCAACGCAAAGTCGAGACACGGAGTCTTGAGATTCAGGCTCTTCACGTACCCAACCAGTTCCTTTACACGCTTGTCAGGGTTACGCAAGCTCTTTACCCGATGGCCGATACCTGGGACTGGCCCATGATTCTTTTTCATGTAGGCCAGAAATTCATCCACCGCCATCTTGTTATCGACAGCATACTTGAAGAACCGACCGGCGTCCGTGACGGCGCCGCCGAATCGAGGACCGATCATGATCAGACCGGCAGCCACCGCCTGCGACAGGCCGATACCAGCACAGGCTGCCAAAATGGTGGCATAGGCGCCACTCACGCAGGGACCGTGATCGGCAGAGAGCATCATGATACGCTTGATGATTTCCGCTTCCTGCTTGGAAATGAGCCGCTTGTCCCACAGCAACCCGATGACGTGCGGAATCTCGTAGCCCTTATTGATGAGTTCGGAAGCTGGGTATCCGTCGTAGCAAGGTTCGTCGCCGCGGTCATCGCTGATCGTGGTACGGATCAGCGGAGCCACCATGACTTCGTCGGCCTTCATCGCTTCTTCGATGGACTTCGGGAGCTTTGGCAGGGTCACCGGCTCAACCACCGGTTTCACTTGGCCGGACTTGAGCAACTCTTCGTACGTTTCCTTGATGACCGGGCCTAACGCCCCGAACGTCGGCGGAACAATCGCGCCCGCCTTCTTGAGCGCATCTGATTTGGAGCGGGCCGATCCTTCGCCCTTCATGCCTTCCTTGGCGCCCGCATGCCCAAACTTCATACCTTTCGGCAAGCTTTCCTGACAGAATCCGGACACGACGCCGATCAACTTAACCCGGCGCTTCTTCGCGCCATACCACTCGGCCGCGCGCTCCTCCAAGTCCCCGCCCATTTCGCCCACAATGACGACCGCCTTGGTCTGCGGATCGTTTTCAAACATCTCCAAGTAGCTGACATAGTCAGTCCCGGGATAGGCATCACCGCCAATACCGATGGCCGTGGTGATACCGTCGGCGAACTGGGAGCAGATCCAGATGATCTCGTTGGAGAGACCACCCGACTTCGTAATAACACCGAACGAGCCTTCTCGATACAGCTTGGAAAGAACGAGGTTGTCGAAGGCACCACCAATGACGCCCAACCGACAGGCGCCGGCTGAGATGATGCCGATGGAGGACGGACCATTGAACACCTTACCAAGCTTACGGGCATGGGCACCCAGTAACTTGGCATCCTTTTCTGGCACACCCTCGGTGATCATCGAGACCACCTTGATATGGGAATCGTCCAGGGCCTCCATCCCGCCCTTCATGGCGCGATCGGCACCGATGTAGACAAGGCTGGTGTTGATGGCAGGATGGTGCTTGGTCGCTTCCGCGATGCTCTTGTAGATGGGAATGGCGATCAATCCGCTGCCGTAGGGAATTTCGTTCGCTTTGCCGGCGTCCGGCGGATAGACGAAGGCTTCCACATTCAAAGGCCGCTTGATCAGATAGCAAAACTCCGCCATCCGGCGCGCCGCGTTGACACCTGCCTGACCACCCTGAATCACTACGCGGGTGTCTTTGTTTGCCAGAATACTCATCGGGGTCTCCCTCTTAAAAGGCCGTGAAGAGTGACGGGTGACAAGTGACGAGAAGGAGCCAGCGCCCCTGCAGTCCTGTCACACGTAACGCGTCACTCGGTACGCATCATTTCGTTTGGAGCGCCTTGTCAACAATGTCGGTCAGCGGCGTGTTCCGGTCGAAGACATGAATGTCGAAGCCTTCTTCCTTCAAGGTTCGCATCGCGTCCAGACCTTCCTTCTCGCGCGGCCCGCCGCGGCGGACCCAAATCTTCACGCCCTTCAACTTGCCATCCGTCTTAGCCTTGCGGAAACCGTTGATGATGCCGCCGAATGTCTTCTTCACGTCAGTGAAGTTTGCGATCGCACCGCCAACGATGATGTTCTTGATGCCAGGCAATGAGCAGACCTTCTCCGTCAATACCTCTACCGCCCAGTCAGGCGGATCGCCTGAATATTCGGCATAGTTCGCCAATTTTCCACCACGCGCGACCACCGCGTCCGAGTAGTACACACTGGCTCCGCCGCCGGCAGGCAGCATTGCCGTATCACCACCAGGGATTTCGATGAATTTCACCGAGCCCTTGATTTTGCTGTCCACCGCCATGACTTCAACTTCATCTTTGGAGTAGGCTCTTCCGAATTCGGCCGCAAAGGCAAAATTCCAGTCCGGATGACGGAATTTGGCGTCACCGTCAAGCAGCGTCACGGCATCGAGCGCGACCAATTCACCGTCGCCCTCGCGGGTGACGACCGGATTCACTTCGAGATACTGGGCATCCTCGCTGTCGAAGCAGGTGAACATCTTCCCTGCGAACTCAGCCATTTTTTTGGCCAAGGCTCCTGTGAATCCAGCCTCCTTGGCCAGCTTCTCCAATCCCTCGGGCGTCGGCTGCTGCCCCACGTCCAAACACAAACGTTTCACACGCTCCCAGTTCGACTCCACCTCAATGCCGCCGCAGTTGGCGACGAGGATTTCACTGCCTTCCCGCGTCGACTTTACCGCACAGTAGTATTCTTCCTTGTGCGGCACCATCTCGGACACGATGACTTGAGACACCGTGATGCTTCCGACCTGGCGACCGATCATTTCCTTGGTCGCGGCAATGGCACCTTGCAAATCCAAGCCGACCTTGACCAGGCCAAGCTTGAATCGTGAACCCAATGCTTCATGCGCCTTGGCCACCAACTTGGATGCTTTCATCCAGTCATTAGCCTGTCCAAGCTTGGTCAATTCATCCGCAGAGGTCACCACCACATAGTTCGGAACGTGGATCCCCCACTTCTTCATCAGCCCCATGCCGGGGCCTTCGAGCACTTTTGCCATGGTTGAGGACTCCTTGTATGTGAACGGGCAGAGAAAAGGATGGACAGAGTACCGAATTCTGACGATGAGCTCAATCCGCCAAAGGGCCTAAACTATGAGCACAGAAGTCCTACCACAATCGGCACCGAAGATTCATCAGCATAAATTATTGATAATATTAAATTGTCATCGAAAAGAACCCCGCAGGGCAACCCACGCGACTATGCAGGACGTTGACGCCTCATCTTCTGGCAAAGCGGGCAATAGAAGGAACTTCGTTCGCCAACGGATCGTTGAATGGTCGCGCCACAAGCATTCGGACAGCGCTCGCCAGTCTTACCGTAGACTAAATGTTTCTGTTTATACCGCCCCTCCGTGCCATCGGGGGAAAAATAGTCGCGTACGCTGGAGCCGCCCATTAGAATGGCTTCTTGTAAGACCTCTCCCATCACCTCGTGGAGACGCATCGCTACCACATCCGCTATCTGATTTGCTGGCTGGTCGGGGTGAAGCTTGAGACGAAACAAAATCTCGTTCGCGTAAATATTGCCGATTCCCGCAATGACTTGTTGGTGCATCAGAAGTGTCTTGAGCCTGCTTCGCGTAGAAGCGAGAATCTGAACAAATTGGTCTCGACTGATCGTGAGGGGATCGTAGCCGAAGCGACGCGAGGTATACTCATCCAAGCCTGATTGGTCTAAGAAAGACAGCCGTCCGAATCGACGTGGATTCCAATAGCGAACTTCCGGCTCATCCACGCCCTCTAGCCGCAGAATACAATGCGTATGTTGCGGGTGCTTGGTGTGAGCCCCTCGGAAAAGAAGTAATCCCGTCATGCCCAATTCTGCCGCAAGGAATCGGGCTTGCTTCGCACGAGTAAACGTTAGAATCACACTTTTCCCGCGGCGCTCCACCCCTGCTATTTTCGCCCCATGATACCACCCGAGCGACGCAAGTCCCTCCCGTACAATATCTCCACGTCCAACCCAACAATCTCGCACGGTAGCCCCCGTCACGCGAGCGCGGAGCTGGCAGGCAGCAACTTCTGCTTCCGGCAATTCAGGCATTGAAATAGATTCCTCAGGAAACTGGATCTAACAACATCAATCGAACGAGATTACGCCACGAGCCAAACACAAAATGCAACCCTGGCGCGGCGCGCTCAAGCGGCTCCTGCACAAGAGATCAGCTCTGTAGTACATGTCGAAGGAAACGGAGGGACTGTCGGACAGGACTGCTTGCCCGGGATACTAGTCGATGTTGCCCGTTGGCGAGACCGATCGGTTTCGCCGATAGCCACTCACCACATCAATCACTTCCTGTAGACGGGGCAACGGCATTCCACCAGGCCGTCTGGTGAGGACAAGCTTGACGGCATCGGCATAAGCCATTCCCTCTACGCAACACAGATACGCAATCACCACAGAGACCGACCGTCCCATCCCAGCCCGACAACACACCATCAACCGCTGGTCCGGCAGGTTCGCTGCAATCCATTCCACAGCCTGGGAAATCGCCGCAGCCGTTGGCTCCCCGAATTCTTTGAGCGGAATTTTGGCAAAGAGCACACGATCGGGAACCGCCACATTTTGTTCCTCGGCAACCATGAGAACGGCGCCCACCTGGGGCGGCGGATTCCGCGCATCATCGGCATTACCCACGAGTAGTCGCTTATTAATCATATGCATAGTGTTGTTAGTATAGAAGGCACCGGCTGGGGGTCAAGGAATTCCCACGATTTCTGGACATACGGTTGAAGATCTTTTCATACGCTGCGTATACTCTGATCGTTCAACATAGGGGAGCAGGAATGCCTCGTATCTCACTCGAACAAGTAGAAAAGCGGCTATCAAGCGTGCACTGCGCCATTTGTAAGGGCAGCATCTTCGGCATCGATCGACGGACCCTTCAGTCGGATGGGGAATGTCGGGGGGTGTGCTTAAAATGCCGGTATAATTTTCCGGTCTATACGGATATGGAGTTTTATCTGAGAACTCAGCCGGATATCCCCTATCGATTGAAAGAGATCTCGTGTCCATCCTGTCAGCATCGTGGCGTATCACTCGACTTCCGCATTACCATGTCCGTCCGTGAGGCGGTCTATTTCGTGACCTGCACCGCCTGTCAGACTCAGTTTGCCGAACGATCCTCCCTGGAGGCATTTGAATAGGCTTTTTCTCAGCATTTTGGTGTATACTGATAATTGCTATGAATGACATACCAACCCCAAAAGAACCAGTGTCACAGACCTCCGCTTCGGAGCCAACACCTAAGCCCCGGAAGGAGATTCCCCTCATTTCCGTGCCTAACGATCGCGACATGATCGCCGCCGAGATGGCGGAGCTTTTTGATGAAGATCGGGTGTCCCATCAGCACGGCTCATCCGAGCCAGAAGCTGACTAACCCTACGCTGAACGAATAATTTCTGCGGTGGCTTGCGGGGGAATTCGTCCCACAGTGGAAAGCTTGCCTTTGCGTTCCTTTCTGACAATCTCACTGATCTTGATAATCGCACCTCGGTGGAACTGCTCAAACGCCGCATTCGACGCGGAGCGATCCTTGTCCTGACGCCCGAGTTCTGACCTCCCGCCTGCCTCACACAACCACACTCGCTTTTCTCCCTTCATCACCCGCAATTCGCTCACGACCCGATGGTACGGCTCATTTCTTGGCACTATCGTTCTCCCATCTTTGCGTATGATGGCATAAGAAAACTTGAGGGCATCCTTAATGAGCCCCGCCGCTTTATCGATTTGCTCAATCCAGACAGGACGTGCCCAGTTCCTTTCTTCATGGCACCAATCATCCGGCCGCGCTAATGCGGGGCAGGTCTGATCATGAAGGCAGGGGCTGTAGACGGAACAGGCATAGTTCGCCAGAAGGTTGTTTCGCACCTCATGCAGCGCCCTGGAGGTCGCCCGAAGGGCTGGCTCAATCAGCATCAAACAGCCGTCCTCTGCCAAGGCACTCAGAAGTTTTCCCACTAGAGCCGTTCGTTTCACCACCGCCTCGGAACTCCCGCAGTAGAGCTCTGAAAGCACATTCTGGACGACGATCAAGTGAAATCCTCCCCCGTCGACTCCTGTTTCAACGCGGATGGGAAACGTGCGTTCGAGATTGCACTCGACCGTCTGCAATGGAAGTTTCTGACCCGCTAACACTTGCGCAAGGTACCCATGCCACAGTTCGGTGCATGCCTTCAACACAGCTGGCGACCGGTCCACCACTGTCATACGCAATGCCTCGAGAGCTGGGGTCGACGTGGAAGAGACCCAATCCAGTAGCGCAAGGGACCCGGTACCGGGTCCACCGCCTACGTCCAGGACTCGGAACTCCTTCCATGTCTGGCCTTTGAGCAGCGGCTCCACCTCGGATAAAAGGATCTGCACTTTCGCAAGATTTACCGGAACATAGTAAGCGAGATAGGCTTGACGTAATTGGGCATCCTCCAGATAGCTGGTGCCAATCCCTGAACCGCCACGCGTAAACATTTCCGAAAGGCGACTCACGCCAGCAGCTATGTCCCGCAACGTACATTCCCGCAGTCCAGCCGTATCGAGATGTGTGGCCGACGCAATGAGCTGTGAAATCCGCGAAGATACTTGGTACATAACGCGCTGCCCCTTTGTTGACCCTAAAATCTGAGCTGAGGTATCCTGACCGAGGAGAGGAGTACTTCACATGACCGATCATATTTTGCAAGCTTACCGTGAGGTGGAAATGGCCATGGAGCGATATACCATGGTCTTGGATGAGCATGTTGCTGCTCTGCAAAGCACGGAGCCGATCGACCAAGAACGCCTGGAACGCATGACCCACGGAGCGAAGGCCATGCGTGACAGCAGCCTCATCTATTTGTCATATGCAAAATTTATTGCCTGCGGCATGCCTGAAAGCCCAGATCTGGTGGAGGACGACCTCCAAGGTTGACAGGTGCCACCCGCCAAAATGCAGAGGGCCCGTTCGGTTATGCCGAACGGGCCCTCTTTGCTTCATGAGCGAACGTCTTAAATTAGATGCTGCGCATAAAGTGGCCCATGGCGTCATGGTCCGAAGCCGACGCGCCCATAACCTGAGAAATGGCCACATTCGTTGACTTCTTACCAGTCAATCCGGATTCGACTTCATCAACGATCAATTCCACAGGCATCGATTGCCCGCCATAAACACGCGGTCCGCCAATAATCTTGGCATTAGAAAAGCCGTAAATGGCGGTGGCAACTTCTTTCGCCAACCATCCGACATAGTTAAACTCTGGCACAACGATCAACTTGGCTTTTCCGCAGAGTTTGCGTAACTCTTGAGTCGGGAATGGCCGCAGGGATCTCACCTTAATCAAGCCAATCTTGATACCCTTTTCCGCGCAAATACGAACGGCTTCGCGAGATTGGGCCGCTGCGCTACCTGAAGCGATAATGATCGCCTCGGCATCCTCAACATTTTCAGCGGTAAGCAGCCCCCCCATGTACTGATTGATGTACTTCCGAGAACGTTCGACGGCTGCCCACACTTCCTGTTGCCAGACAGCGTGAATGTTGTAGGCCATGAAATTTGACTTTTGGACGGGGGCGTCACGAGAGAGACGAGCCGGAGGATTCTCAGCATCCAGAACTGGCACAGCTCCACGCCACGGCTCACGGGGCGGCAGTTTCATGCTGCGATCCTGCATCCGCACATAACCGCGGGCGTGGGTTACAAAAAATCCGTCGCAACACACTCCAACCGGCAAGGTCACGTCATTTTTTTCGCTGATGGTGAACCCAGCCAGAGTAAAATCGAACATGTCTTGCTGGTTCTCAGCGTGGAACACAATCATGCCACAGTTCAAGAGATAGGAGACTTCGATGTTATCGGGCTGAATGGCCAATGGTGCATTCACGACTCGGCATGTGAACATCGCCACCACTGGGAGCCGATGCCCTGGCCAGGAAGCAATTCCCTCCAAGCCCCTTAAGGTTCCAGGACCGGCAGTCGCCGTATAACAACGAACGCCGGCTCGCGAGCCACCTGCAATTGCTGCCATGACGCCGACTTCTTCCTCACCACGGTAGTATTCCTTCACATACCCTTCGCCATACAGGACACCGACTAACTGCATGGTTTCGCTTTGCGGGGTGATAGGGTATGCAATCGCAAGGTCTACGTTAGACCGACGAATAGCCTCCTTGGCTGCCTCGCTCCCGGTAATGAACTCCTTAGTCCGGGGAGCCTCCAAGAACAGATATTCCGGAGTGACGACTTTTTGCTGCTTCGCCGCCGCATGTGGGTCTTGCTTCACTTGTGCCTTGGGGGCCGACACACCCGTGGCTGGTTCAGCCTGGGTACCGGTCTTTTGCTTGGGGTCCAATGCTTCACTCATGGTTGCACCTCTTGCCTGTATCGCTGTAGCCTAAAACTTAGCCTTCACGCTTCATTTGATCAGCAGAATGACCAAAAACCGCAGCGCTGCCCATACCGCCGGCTGAAGGCATGAAAGTCATAGGATTAGTATGCGTCTTGCCGCTGTGGACCTTTGATTGAGTACCAGTAAAACGGACGTTTTCGCCGTTATCCGGCAACTTAATGCCCAATTCCTCACGAACCTTCTTGAATATTTGAGCAGTCTTCTTCAACTTCAGGGTGTCCGAATCGCGGATTGTCAGCATGGCATCTTCGTGCCCTTGCTCGGCGCAAATGGCCATGGTGCAGCAATTGGTTCCCGCACGGATCATCTTGAGGGTGAGATTGGCATAGTGGCAATGCACACCGATAAAGATGCACGCTTCGATCTTGTTCCCCCAGATCGTGAGATTGGGGTGATTAGGATTGATGACCTCTTCCGGATCGATTTTCGGATACTTAGGACGATAGTCCGGCATCGGGATAATCATGACGTCGGGAATCTGAGCGGCAATCTCCAACACAGCCTGCGCCTTTTCGACAGCATGGTTGTTCCATGCCCACAGGACGAGAGGGCCCGGGAATATCGTTGCGTTGGGGCTCGTCAGCATTTTTCGAGCCATCTCTTCGATGACGACGTCTTCATTCGTCTCCAAAAGTCCATAATACAGGCCCTGCCCGGGATCAGGCAGCGACACGCCCAACTGGGCCGCTGACGGCGGATGGAACCCTGCCGGCCCCGGCACGATAATCCGTTCTCTCGTATCTTGTGTCGTTCCCACGCCCGTTCCCCTTTCGTACGATTACCCAACGACAGGGCTGACCAATGTCGCCGTCGTGCTCTTTTCCCCATAGGTAATGTTGTCTGTCAATGCCGCTACTGGCAACTGGTCGATCATGATCATCTTAATGGCGTTATTCTTGGCCATGTTGTCACAGACCCACACGCACTGTGCACAGCCCTTGCACCGATCTACCGCTACATAGGCCGAACCGTACTTGAAACCTTTGTCCTTCCCCATTTCGTCGCTATATAGAATGGTATTGGCTTCAGGACAGTACTGTGTACACAGCTTGCAACTTTTCGCGGCGCAAATCTCAATATTGATATCGGCTACGAGATACATGAACGCTCCTTCCGCATTACCTATTTCGCGGCGGCCGCTGCCACCGGCTCTTCCGCACGCTTCACTTCCGAAGCAGCCCAACCGTGGTCTACCGCGTAGTTCCAACCAGCCCGCATAACAGCGACGTTCTTCTCGATCAGTTCTTGCTTCTTCTTGAACTTCCGCTCGACGACACTGTCCAATGCCGCAGTACCGCCTGACACCACGAATCCTTTGCCTAGGAAGCGGTCCTTAACTGCCTGCTCCAACCCAGCCATGTTCGTCAAACCAGTGATAGCGCCAATACAGCCCATGAGCGCCATATTAGTGGCAAGGTCCATCCCGGCAACATCAAGGGAGATCTTGGTAGCCGGGAAGTAGTACAGCTTGGCGCGCCGCTCTTCGAGCTCACGGGCCTGATCCTTATGCAATTTCATCGGCCCATCGTTGTTGATCAGCGCAATGCCGTCTTCCTTTAGACCGAAATAGAAAGGCATCGTGTACGACTTGCCGTGAGTAATGACCTGAGGATGGAAAATAATGATAATGTGCGGAAAGGTGATCTCACCAATTTCATAAATTGGCTCATCGGAAACCCGCACATAACTTTCGACCGGAGCCATCCGCTTCTCTGATCCGTAGAACGGAACAATGGTGCTTTCTCCGCCCGCGTTGATCACCGCCGTACTCAGAATGTGTGAGCCGGTGACCACGCCCTGACCACCCACCCCGGCCATACGGATGTTGAATCGTTTCGCCATGCTCGATCCTCCTTAAGGAAATCCGCCCTATGCCTTCGGAAGGCTCTGGGTCTGGGCCGCCGGCTTCGGCAAGAACTCTTTGTAGCCGTACCGTTCAGTCAGATACTGCTTCGCTTCGTCGCTGATGTACTCCGTGAACTGATACCGATCGTTTTCCACATTCTTCGCGTCTTCCATAACCTTGTCGGTCGGAATCGCGTACTCGATGTTGCAGGAGGTGTAGGCTTGAATATAGGTCGAGCCAACCTCTCTGGCGATCAGCACAGCTTTCTTAATCACGCTCTCTACCCGGCGAGGATTATTAGGGACCACGGTGGCAACGTATGCACACCCCGCAACCTTGGCCATCTGCAACATATCCATCTTTTCAAACTTCTTGCCCAACGGAGCCATTTTCAATACGGCACCGCGATTTGTCATGCCGCTTTCCTGCCCACCGGTGTTTCCATAAACTTCGTTATCCAGCATGATTGTCGTGAACCGCTCCTTACGGAACCAGGAGTGAAGCACTTGCTGGAACCCAATGTCAGCCGTGCCGCCATCGCCGGCCATCACAACCACGTCCTTCGGCTTGTCACCGAAACGGAGCCGCAGGCCGCGAGACAGACCGCTCGCCACGCCGTTTTGGTCACCATAGTTCCCGTACACAAACGGGATAGCGGCCTGCGAAATCGCCAAGCGTCCGCAACCGGCCGTTCCGACAGTGATGGTATCTTCAGGGTTGGGGAATGCGATCATGGCAAGGCGAATAAAGAGGGTCATGGCGCAACCAGCGCACATGGGATGCTCCTCGAGCACCTCCTTAAAGGATCCCATCTGCGACACAGAGACCTTTTTCCCGAAGGGACCGTGCTCGACCATATCCCGATATTCTTTCGGCATAAACTTCTCAAAGCCGTTTGAAAACTTGACGTAATCAAGGCTCATAGGATTCCCTCCTTATTATGCGCTGGCGGCTCTGGTCCGGCCCATGCGCACGACCGGAAAAGCCAGGTGCAGATTATATCGACGTTGTTGGGCCTGAGTACTGAACTGCGTTTCTGAAACGGAAAGGAATGTTCGAGTGCTTCTGAATTCGAACCGGTGCCGAGTGTAACAAAGCACGAAAAAATCTGTCAATCGCATCAGCACAGCAAAATCAGAACAGCACGTCATTCCAACTCGAAGGGCATCGTAATCGACTGCGCAAAAGCATTGCAACTTTTCAGAAGGCCCACACCAGACGAAAGAAGGCCTACTACGCGCAGGCCCTCTAGGTCCATGGCCCTAAATGCGCTTGAACGCGAAGTTTTTGCGCCGACGACCACTGGAAGACAAGGCTCAATTCAGTTGCAGTTCGACGGCGAAGCGGGTAAAGATTATCGCTTAACGTCATTGGATAGCCACGACATCATGCCGATACGAGTCCTAGTCCCGGGCGAAGAACATGGCGATCAGCATATGGGAGGTGTCCATAAGCGGCCACCGATCCCGGACGGCGCCCTCAAGGCCGAATGTCCAAAATTCATGAGTCACGGCCCATGTGGGGGGGTCCGCCGAGGGGGCTTTTGCGAAGTCTACCCAGATATGACGTGCCCCTGGGTGACCCTCTACCACAAGCTTCAAGAGCTAGGGCAATTGGAATGGATGAAACAAGTCTAATTGTGCAAGTCTGCGAGAGGTGATGGTGTGAGCGAAATGGGCCGCAAGAAACCGACACGTAAAGGAACAACCACCAGGCTTGGCTACAATGAGCGTCATGCAAAGAGCGGGATTACCACGGCACTGCCCACAATCGAAACGTTTCCCAATCAATACAAGGGGTATGAGATTACGATTGTCATCCCGGAGTACACAGCCATCTGCCCTAAGACCAATCTCCCGGACTTCGGCACCATTACCCTCCACTACAAGCCAAATAAAGCCTGCCTTGAGCTCAAAGCGCTGAAAATGTATATCCACGCCTATCGAAATGTTGGGATTTTCTACGAAAATGCCGTAAACCGCATTCTTCATGACGTTGTCGCATCCTGCCGTCCGATCTGGGCCAAAGTCACAGGCGAGTTTGCTGCCCGTGGCGGGCTTCGGAGCGTCATTGAAGCCAGATATCCGGAATAGAAGGCCCTGCCCCCTGCCCCACAGCACGAAACAGCCACGTCAAACCGGGTTATTTCCTCATCACATCTTTCGCCACTAGCTAGTACCTAGGGGTCTGAGCGGCTCTCCGATCAAGCGCCGCCCCCTAAGCTTGCCTAAAGTCCTGCACCAAATTCACCGACATCAGACTGTCGAACTACATGACCACCGGGTCCTGGGTTCGCCCGCGTCGTCGCGTGACCGCACACCGGTAAGCAGAGGGTACTGTTTTGATCACACAGTCGCGGGGAGCGGCAATTGCCCGAATTGCAATGACGGTACTCGCCCTCGTGTCGGGAACCCATGCGGTGTCCGTACCAACGGCGGAGGCTATTCCTGCCTTCGCAAGGAAGTACACGCTCGATTGCGCCGCCTGCCACACGGCGCCCCCTCGGCTGAATACATTCGGAGAACGTTTTCTCGAAAACGGGTATCAGCTGCCTGGAACCGAAGATGGTGCCACGACCGGCAAGAAAGGCTTCGGCAGTCTGAGCTTGGACGATTTCGCCAACTATACCGGGGTCCGGCTCCGGGGCAATGTGCTGCGCTCTCACCACTTTAAGCAACAGAATCCGCCCACCGCAGAAGCGGGAACCGTCCACAACAATAGCGAGCTGGGGTTCCCGGAGGTATTCAGCCTCTTCACCGCAGGCACCGTCACGAAAAACATCGGCTTCTTTGTCGAGCTCGAATCCAACTTGGAAGAGTCGTCGACAGGCATCGAGCGGGCCTTCATGACGTTCAACAATCTCGGCGGGAACAATCTCGCCAATATTCGCGTGGGAAGAATCGACCCCTCGGCAACGTTCTCGTTTTCCACTCTTCGACAGCAATTGGATTTTGTCGGAGAACGCACCAACTCCTCCACCAACACAGTCCAACGTGCCGGACTGTTTCCGCTTGCAGCATCAGCCAAGGTTTACGGCCTGTACAATCGGTCGGGCACTGCTATCTCACCCTACGCCCCCTCGCTCTACAACGCGGTCGCAGAAACAGGCATTGAGGTGCGGGGACGCCCCTTCGGCGATTGGTTCATGTATCAGGTCGGCATCCTGAACGGTGCCAACGAAGCATTTGGCGACTCGAATAAGGGCAAAGATTTCTACGGAGCCGTGCGGTTCGATTACGCCCGGTCCGCAAACTTTTCCGCAAGTCTGTCCGGATTTGCGTACCTCGGCAACAGCAATGCAACCGTCCTCACTGGAAGCGGCCTGGCAGACGTGAACTGGAATCGCTACGGCATCGCGGCGCACTTGCGCTACAAAATGTTCGACCTCCACGGCATGTACACCCTCGACCGCATTGCCCACGTGCCGACTGCGACCTTGGCCAACTTTGACAAAAGCGCCAGCGGATTGTCCGTGGCGTTGGATACGTATGTGACCACCCACACCCTCCTGTCTTTGCGATACGACAATATGGATGCCGGGGGTGATCTCAGTCAGCGCACATCCCAAAGCTTCTTGGGAATGCAGGTCAAACAGTACCTGCGGTCCAACGTGGCCCTGTTCGCTCGAAACGATCTCAACTTGCGACGGGCAGAAGACGGCAACGCGGCAGCCCGTAATTTACGACACGCCTTTTTCGTGGGGATCGACATCGCGTACTAGGGGACCGAGGCACAGAACACGATGCATGCGAACGGCTTGAAATACCTAGTCCTACTGGTTGTCACAGGGCTCTGCGCATCCACCGCACAAGCCGTCAAACCCGCCATCAACCGGGACTCTCTGCTGGAAGGACGACGAGTCTACGAACAAGCCTGCGCTTGGTGTCATGGCATCAAGGGCGAAGGAGATGGGCCAGCCGGTTGGTTCATCGGCCGCTATTCCAGTCCACGCCCCCGCAACTTCGTAAAAGACGGGTACAAGCTGCGCAGCACAGCGTCAGGCGACCTTCCAACGGATCAGGACCTCTTCAGAACCATCACCCACGGCATTCCTGGTGTCATGCCCGCCTATTCCTCACTCAGCGAACGGGACCGCTGGCAAGTCATTGCCTACCTCAAATCATGGAATACCGCATTCGAAGAAGAGACGCCCGTTCCGCTCACATTTCCTTCACCGTCCGCTTCGCCGAGCGAGGCCAGCATAGACAACGGCCGTAAGCTCTACGTGAAATACGACTGTCGGGCCTGTCACGGAGACAATGGCGAGGGAGACGGGCCGGAGTCAATCGCTGGTCACTTACGCGATGCGGACACCCTCCCCATCCGAGCCACGAATCTCACCGCACCGTCGTCATGGAAAAACGGGGCTTCCTCGCAGGATCTCTTCCGCACACTGATGACCGGGCTGGACGGTACACCGATGCCATCCTATGCCAATGAATTTGCCGGACAGGCGGAGGCGCTGTGGGATTTGGTCTGGTACCTCCAATCGTTATCTGATCACCAGGGGAGATAACTCATGGCCATGCGCAGCTCACGGAACGCTTTCGGACAGTCGGACTCGGCGCATCGCCATAAAAAAGGACTCTCTCCGATGAACACCATCCTGATCCTCGCCACCGCGTTGGTGGCCATTCAAGGAGCCTCGCTCGTGCACGCGGAACCACCTACCGGCGCATTGGTCGGTCGAGTCCTGTATATCGGCCAAGCCATTCCAGACCAAGTGATCGAGGTGAGCCGCGACTCAGCTTTCTGCGGGACACAGGCCACAATTAAGAGCGTCGCGGTTCATGTGAAAACGCGCGGCCTCGAAGGCGCAGTCGTCAGCATCGACGGTGTCGCCCTGCCCATATCCGAGCCTTCGCTTCCACCGCTCGTATTGACGAATACCCATTGTACCTTCACCCCGCGCATTGCCGTCGGCATGGTTGGGCAACAGGTAGAAATCCGCAACGACGACCCGGTCATGCATAACACCCACATCTCGATGGGGCCACGCACCTTCGTGAATGTCGCGATGATCCCCTCCAGCCGACCGGTCGGAAAGCCTCTCAAACAGCCGGGGATCTACACGGTCAAGTGCGACGCGCACAAATTCATGCAGGCGCACGTGCTCGCATTCGCACACCCCTTTTTCAGTGTAACGGACGAGACCGGCGCGTTCCGGATCCCCAATCTCTCGGCAGGCGAACATCAGGTGACCATTTGGCATGACACATTGGGAGCATTCCAACAAACCGTGACCGTTTCAGCACAAGGGGAAACCAGCATCACGCTCGAGTATCCGAATCATGCCGACGCCAGAAAAAAATAAGCCGTCTTGGCTAAGCCGCCCCCGGGCCATGTGGCAAGGGAGTCTTCGTCTCCGTCTCAGCGTCGGGATGGCGGTGATGATCACTCTGGGCATGGCCCTCTTCGCGACGCTCCGACTGATTGAGATCCAGCGCGTCGTCCAAGATGCCGCGCAGACGCGCGCGCTGGCGGTCAGTCGGACGTTCGCCATGATGGGAGCGGCGGCTGTCTTGGACAATCTATTCCGCATTCAAGAGGCCCTGGTTCGCTACGCCCAGGACGCCGACATCGTCAGCATTATGCTCGTTGATCCCGACAATATGATCGTAGCGGCCACCGATCCCAGCAAGATCGGTGGCCAACTGGCAGATCACACGCTGTCGCAAGCGCGGGAGACGGGAGCGGAAACCATCACCCAGAACGTACAGCCGGATGGAACGCCGACACTGGTAGTCGCCACGCCACTCTTGGACGAACAGACGATTGCGGCCTGGGTCCGATTGGAGTTCTCGCTCGCGACGATGAAGCAGGAGGTGGCGCGAGAATTTCGTCAGTTGCTCATATTCTCCGCCCTGCTGATGGCCATGGCGATTCTCGTCAGCCAGCTGGGCATCCGACGCATGTCGGCACTGTTTCGCGACACGGCCAAAACACTGCAAGACACGTTGCAGTCCCTGCACCACCCGTCGGAGCAAGAGCAGCCCATGAATGAAGTGGGAGGCTCCGCCGACTCAGGCGCCACGGCGCCCCATGAAGGTGAACTCGAACAGATGGTATCCCTCGTGGAAACCACCACGACACTGCTCACCACCCAGGCCCAACGGCTCCAATTGTTCACCCACTCCCTGGAACAAGCTGTGCGGGAGCGAACAGTCGAACTTCGCCATGCGGTGGAAGCCGCTGAGACGGCCAATCAGGCGAAATCACAATTTCTCGCCAATATGAGCCATGAGATTCGAACCCCCATGAACGGCGTCTTGGGAATGGCCGAACTGCTGCTGACGACAGCACTGACACCCAAACAACGCTCCCTGACTGAAACGCTTCACCGGTCCGGCACCGGTCTCCTGGACATCATAAACGAGATTCTGGATTTCTCCAAAATCGAAGCCGGAAAGTTGCACCTTGAACGCATTGAATTCGGATTGCGACAAACCATCGAGGACGCCGTCGACCTCCTGGCAGAGTCCGCGAACCGCAAGCACCTGGAACTGACCTGCTTCGTGCCGGACGAAATTCCGGATGCCGTGGTCGGCGACCCGGTGCGACTCCGCCAGATCGTGCTGAATCTGGTCGGCAACGCCATCAAGTTCACACGGACGGGGGAGGTCTCGGTCACCCTCGCGCTCCTGGCGCGAGACTCCGCCAACGTGACGCTGAAATGTGCCGTCCGCGACACCGGCGTCGGCATTTCCGAATCCGCCCGGGCGCGACTCTTTCAGGCGTTCTCCCAGGCGGATGGGTCCACCACCAGACAGTTCGGCGGCACCGGACTCGGCCTTGCGATCGTGAAGCAACTCACCCACTTGATGAAGGGCGACGTAGGGGTCGACAGCATTCCCGGGCAGGGTTCGACCTTCTGGTTTACGGCAACACTGGAAACCGTCGCCGCAACCGAGTCCACGGCAGAGACTCAGCCGGCGACGTTGTCGGGCATGTCCGTCCTGATCGTCGACGACAATCCCACGAATCGGTACATTCTCGAAGCGCACCTGACCAGCTGGGGCGCCAACGTGCACTCGGCAAGTTCCGCCAGGGAGGCCTTGCACTTCCTTGAGGGACAAGAACCCTCGCATCCCAAAGTCCGACTCGCCGTCTTGGATATTCATATGCCGGACATGGACGGCATTGATCTCGCCCAGGCCATCAGGAACGCCCCTGGACTGCACGACCTTCTGTTGGTGGCATTGAGCTCTGTCAGCCATTCAAACCAGGATCCCCGCCTTTCACCGACACTGTTTAATGCCTGGTTGAGGAAGCCGGTCCACCAATCGTTGCTGAAAGACTGTCTCTTACGGGTCTGCCGGAACGCTCCGGAGGATGAGCCACAGACACCGGTCCAACCACAAAGTCAGGCGCAAACGTTCGTCGGCCATGTTCTGCTGGCGGAAGATAATCCCGTGAATCGAGAAGTAGCCTGCACCATGCTCGAACTCCTCGGCTGCACCACGGCCATCGCGGAGAACGGCAAAGAAGCGGTGTCCGCAGTCGAGCGCGGTTCGTTTGATCTCGTCCTCATGGATTGCCATATGCCAGAGATGGACGGTATGACCGCCACAAGCGTGATCCGCACTCATGAAGGGAAGCAAGAACACCCCAGCCACACCACCATCGTCGCCCTCACCGCCAATGCGCTGGAAGGCGACCGTCAACGGTGTCTCGCCGCCGGCATGGATGACTATCTCACCAAACCGTTTACGCTGGCCCAGCTCACCGCATTGCTCCAGCGTTGGCTGCCAACCGCTCCTGGGGCCACCCCTGTAGCCGCTTCGACCGCGGCACCTCCTTCGTCGCAACCGGGGAGCACGACGCGTCCCGTTGAGCAACCTGCCTCCGTTGTGCCAAGACCGACAACCATCGATGAACACCTTGACGTCAGCGCCTGGCAGGCCATCCGTGCCCACCAACGGCCGGGACAACCAGACTTCTTGCTCAAAGCGCTCGCCCTCTATATTCCGCATGCCGAGGCGCAGCTGACCCAACTCGAAAAACACCTGAACAGCGGTGACATCAAAGCACTCACGACCATCGCGCATACCCTAAAATCTTCCTCTGCACAACTCGGCGCGCACCGTCTCGCCGGCCTCTATGCGGAAGTTGAGTCTGCCGGACGTGCCGGAAAAGCCCGTGAGCTTCCCGCGCTCTCCCAACGTCTCCGCCCGGAGCACAACGCCGTCTGCGCCCTCATGCAGGAAGAGCTCACCCGATCAGGACGGTCTGCCGCATGACGGAACCACGCGAACAAAATGGGCTGCTCCCGGTCCGTGCCGACACCAGACAAACAATCGACCGGCAGCAATTCGAGTCGAGCCTGCACGAGAGCGAAGAGAAGTACCGGCGCCTCTTCGAGTCCTCGCGCGACGCGATCATGATTTTGTATCCGCCCAACTGGAATTTTATCGCCTGCAACCCGGCCACGGTAGAACTGTTCGGAGCACGAGACGAGGCGCACTTCACCTCCCTCGGCCCCGGCGATGTGTCCCCCGAATATCAACCGGACGGTGAGTTATCCATGGTCAAGGCGCCCAAGGCCATTGAAGCAGCCATGCGTGAAGGCTTTCACCTGTTCGAATGGATGCACCAACGCGTCGGTGGGACCGCCTTTTTGGCAAGCGTACAATTGACCCGCATCTCCCTCCAAGGCGTCGAGGGGCTGCAGGCGACCGTTCGCGACATTACCGAACAACGCCGGGCCGAAACCGAACTCCGCGCCTATGCGACCTTTCAACGGGCCATACTGGACAACGCCGGCTCCGCCATTATCTCCTGCCACCCCGACGGTATCATTCAACTGTTTAATCCGGCAGCAGAAGCCCTGCTCGGCTACACAGCCGATGAACTGATCGGCCGCCAACATCCGGGCATCTTCCACGTTCGCGAGGAAATCGTGGAACGGGCCAAACAACTCTCCGAGGAGTTCGGCTGCACCATTGCACCCGGGTTCGACGTCTTTATTGAAAAATCCCGGCGCAATCTACCCAATGAACATGAGTGGACCTACATCAGAAAAGACGGCACCAGACGAACGGTGTTGTTAAATGTCACGGCGCTGCGGGACGCCGACGGCAAGATCACGGGATACCTCGCCGTCGCCTCCGACATCACCCCACTCAAACGCACCGCCCAGGAACTCCTGCTGGCGAAGGAAGCCGCGGAGGCCGCCAGCCGCACGAAGTCACAATTCCTCGCCAACATGAGCCATGAAATCCGAACCCCGATGAACGGCGTCCTCGGCATGACCGAGCTCCTGCTCACCACCGCGCTCGATACCCGCCAACGCCACCTGACACGGACCATTCAGCAATCGGGCGAATCGCTCCTGGCGATCATCAATGACATCCTCGACTTCTCCAAAATCGAAGCCGGCAAGCTCCAACTGGAGCAACTGGACTTCGATCTGCAAGACACGGTGGATAACGCCGTGGAACTCTTTGCCACTCCGGCTCAGCGTAAAGGCTTGGAACTCACCTGCCACATGCCGAGTTCGATTCCACGCACCCTCCGCGGCGACCCGATCAGGCTTCGGCAGGCACTGCTGAACCTGATCAGCAATGCGCTCAAGTTCACGGCGGCCGGGGAAATCAACGTGCGCATCGACGCGGTGGCGGAGAAGGACAGCCGCGTCACCCTGCGATTCGCGGTCAAGGATTCCGGCGTCGGCATTCCGGTCGAGGCCCAACAACGCATCTTCGAAGCCTTCTCACAAGCCGACGGGACAACGACCCGCCGTTTCGGCGGAACAGGCCTCGGCCTCACCATCGTCAAGGAACTCGTGGCACTCATGCGGGGCCAGGTCGGCGTGGAAAGTCAGGTCGGCCAAGGGTCTACCTTTTGGTTTACCGCCGTCTTTGAGCGACAACCACGACTTGGCCAGGACTCGCATCCGGAATATGCGCTGCTCCAACGACGGATTCTGGTCGTCGACGATACCCCCGCCAATCGCGAAATTTTGGACGATCATCTCCGCTCCTGGGGAGCAATCCCTGCGCTCGCCGCCTCTGCGAGCGATGCGCTCGCACAGCTTCGAGCCGCCGCCGTGCACCAACCGTTCGAGTTGGCCATTCTGGATTTTCAGATGCCCGACATGGACGGGATGCAACTGGCGCAGGCGATCCGGGCTGACCCACAAGTGGCCGCGCTACCTCTGTTGATACTCACCTCGGTCGGGTATGACGCCGGAGCGCCGGGCGTACCCGCCGTCGACGGCTGGGTCACCAAGCCCGTACGGAAATCGTTACTACAACAAGCCGTCCTCGGCCTGCTCCGGACGGGACATCGTCCCCCTGCTCGCCGCCCAGACCCCGTCGCGTCAGCGTCTACGGTAACAGCGGCCCACTCCGCCCGTCTCCTCCTCGTCGAAGACACACCGGTCAACCGGGAGGTAGCCACTGGGATGTTGAGCATCTTGGGGTACTCCGTGCACGCCGTCGAGAATGGGCGGCTCGCCCTTGAGGCCCTCGCGAGGGAGCGATTCGATCTCGTTCTGATGGATTGCCAAATGCCCGAAATGGACGGCTTTACCGCCACCGCCGCCATTCGCCGGCAGGAGAGTGAGACGGAAGCGGTCCACCGCGTGCCGGTCATCGCCCTGACCGCAAATGCAATGGAGGGCGATCGCACCCGCTGTCTGGCTGCCGGGATGGACGATTATCTGGCCAAGCCGTTTACCGTCGCGCAACTCAACGCGGTCCTCGCGCAATGGTTGACGCCGGTCACGGCTGACAGCACAGGTTCCTCCACAGCGCCACATACTGCAGCGCAGGGCCCGACGCCTGCGAAAGACCACGCGGCCCAGGAGCCGGCCATCGACAAAGCTGCGTGGAAGGCGATTCGCTCGCTTCAACGGCCGGGACGCCCCGATTTTCTTGCCAAGGTGCTCACGACCTATCTGAACGATTCCCGTGTCCTGGTGGAGGAGATTCGCGCCGCACTGGAAACCCAAGACGCCGAGTCCCTCGCCAAAGCCGCGCATCGATTAAAATCCAGCAGCGCGCAACTCGGCTTCGTGGCTACAGCAGCTCACTGCAAAGAGCTGGAAGCCCTCGGACGCCTTGCGCATCTCGAGAACGCCGCCCGCCTGCTGGCTCAACTTGTCGAGACCCATCAACTGGCCTGCTCCACCATCACCGAAGAGCTGCAGCAACACACAGAACACTGATCGCTCATTTCTCAACGTCGTACGTGCTTGCCCCCGTTTAAGCTCGCGCCACAGGCGCCTTCACCGACAAGAAGAGGACTTTCCGGGCGAATCGAAGCAGGTCGCTTGCACTACGTCGTCGTTGATCGCCCCCCACTGTTTCTGCCTCCGAGCACATACGCAATTCCCTGTATTACCGGCGCATTCCACGCTCAACGTCTCGTGCCTGCCCACACCCGCTTCCTCAAGTTGAGGCCATCAACTGCCGATATTGAGCCCGGACAGTTACGCACTCGGCGAGTGCCTTGTGCATGTTCACTGCCTGCCTCACCCTTCATTCACCTTCGACGGAGATGTCCTGCAACCCATGAAAATTGATATGAGCACCCGGAGCGCCTTTGTCGTTGCGAGTTATTGCCTGTCGGTCACGATGGCGCTTGGGGCAAACATCGATCCGACCTTGGAACCATCAACAGACTTGACGGACCTGCCGCTTGAACAACTCATGTCAATCGAAGTCACCTCTGTCGCCAAGCAAGCACAGCCATTGTCACAAGCCGCCGCAGCCATCTTCGTCATCTCACAAGAAGACATCCGCCGCTCCGGCGCCACCTCGATTCCAGAAACACTCCGAATGGTTCCAGGGCTGCAAGTGGCTCGACTCGACGCGAACAAATGGGCCATCAGTGCACGTGGATTCAATGAGCGCTTTGCCAACAAGCTGTTGGTACTGATCGACGGTCGGACCGTCTACACCCCGCTGTTTTCCGGTGTGTACTGGGACGTGCAAGACACCTTGCTGGAGGACGTCGATCGCATCGAGGTGATTCGAGGTCCTGGGGCGACACTCTGGGGCGCCAATGCCGTCAACGGGGTCATCAACATTATCACGAAAAAAGTAAAAGACACGCAGGGCGCGCTGCTCGTTGCGGGGGCAGGAACCGAAGAACGCGGGTCCGTCGGCATGCGCTACGGCATGGAACTCTCACGCAACACCCATATGCGCGTCTATGGAAAATTCTTTGCGCGTGATGATCAGGCGACGCCCACCGGCGATCCTGCAACCGACCATTGGAATCAGGCCAGAAGCGGCATGCGAATCGACCACACCACCGATCGCGGCAATCAATTCACCCTGCAGGGCGATTATTACACTGGGCGAATCCATGATCGCTTGACGACCCCCACGCTGACGGCGCCGTTTTTCAATACTTCGGACAACAGTGGGCAAGTGACCGGAGGCAATTTATTGGGCCGCTGGACCCACACCCTCTCTCCAACCTCCAGCTATACGCTCCAGCTCTATTATGATCGCAGTGAGCGGAACGCGGTGCAATTGGCTGAGAAACGAGACATCGCCGACATCGACTTTCAATATAACTTCTCCCTGGGCGATCGACACCATCTCCTGTGGGGGTTGGGGTACCGGTTTACGAACGACCAGCTCGTCAGCAGCTCAACCATTGTGGTGACGCCGTATAGCCGCCTTCTCAATCTGTGGAGCAGCTTCATCCAGGACGAAATCACGCTCGTGCCGAAAACCGTAGCACTCACGATCGGAACCAAAGTGGAGCACAACGATCTGACCGGTTTCGTCGTGCAACCGAATGCGCGTCTTCGGTGGACGCCGACGCCCCGCCAAACTTTGTGGACAGCCGTTTCTCGAGCCGTCCGTACCCCCTCACGGGCTGAAGACGATATGCGTATCAATCAGGCAACGCAGCCGCCAAGCCCGGCGACATCGGGTTTGCCGGTCCTTGCTTCCGTGTTCGGCAATAGGGCGTATGGCAACGAGAACACCCTCGCCTATGAAGCAGGCTATCGCACCCAACTGACCGAAACACTCTCGCTCGATATTGCGACCTACTACAATTCCGTTAAAGATCTCCGCACGTTTGAACAGGGGCCGATCAGGCTTGAAACAAGTCCAACACCGGTCCATCTGCTCGCACCGTTCAACATCGCCAACCGGCTTCGCGCCGAAACGTACGGCATTGAGGTTGCCGTGGAATGGCGGCCGGTCGAGTGGTGGCGCATTCAACCGTCCTATACCTATTTGCATATGAACCTCTATACGGATCGCACGACCGATCGAACAGCCAACGCGGCAACGGGGCAAAGCCCAACCCATCAAGCATCGCTCCGCTCATTGATGTCGCTTCCTCACAATTTCGAGATCGATCTGTGGGGACGCTATGTCGACAGGCTGACAACGCCACAAATTCCTTCCTACTTCAACCTCGATGTTCGTATCGGCTGGCGGCCAAGCAAACAATTGGAGCTATCCTTGGTGGGGCAAACTTTGCTCGATTCGCATCGACCGGAATATAGAGAGGCGCTTATTTCAACCGCACCGACGGAAATTCAACGATCCGTCTATGGGAAAGTCACATGGCATTTCTAGCTCGCACGTCTCTGATCGGCATACCGAGGCTGCGCGACAGCACACCGGCCATCGGCGGAGGCTTGATCGCGGCGTCCATGCGACGCACAGCAATTCTCATAATGGGTACGTAACCGATACGAATGATCTCGCATTCATTGCATATGGACATAGCGGTACCATCGCGAGCGACGACACGCTCGCTCGCACGATCAACGCGAAGGAAGAGATCTGCCCTTACGTATAGACTCCACACGCTCCTCATGGCCACTCTTGCCCTGGCGTTACAACTTGCCGCCGTGACGCAGACGGCTCATAGCGATGAGAGCAGCGGAGAATACATACTCAAAGCGGCGTTTCTCTATAACTTTTCAAAATTCGTGGAATGGCCTGACGGCGCAAGCCACGACAGGGAACACCACTTCGTGATTTGCATGGTCGGCACCGATCCCTTCGGCGATGCCCTGGATGCGATCGGAAAGAAAACCGTCAACGGCCATCCGATCGCCATCAGACGCCTGCGATCCTCCGAGACGCTTCACACTTGCCACATCACGTTCATCAGTGCATCGGAACGTGCCCATCTCGAGACGATCGTCTCGTCATTGAAAGGACTGCCGACCCTCACCGTCTGCGATCTGGCATCCTGTATCGAGCAGGGCGCAATGATCGGCCTGCGGCTGGTCGGAAACAAAATACACATGGATGTGAATCTCGAAGCTGCGCAGCACGCTTCGCTACATATCAGTTCTCAGTTACTGCGCCTGGCCACAGTCATCAAGCAGCCATGACCATCAAAGGAGCAGAGACCTATGTTTCGTGATTGGGCCATTCAGCGAAAACTGACCGCTATCACGATGCTCATCAGCGGGTTGGTCTTGATTTTCTCCTCACTGACGTTTGTCGTGAATGACACACGGATTCTTCGTCAAAGCTTGATGCATCGAGTGACAACCCTGGCCAATGTGGTCGGCCTGCATAGCGCAGCCGCGCTCAGTTTCAACGACCATGAGGTGGCGACGGAAACACTCGCGGCACTGGAACAAGAACCGCACATTGTCAGCGCCGACCTTTTCACGAAAGACCACTCGCTCTTTGCGCAGTATATCCGCTCGCATCCTCTCCGCGTGTCCGAGCGCACACCTTCATTCCCATATTCTTTTCCTCCAGAGATCGCGTTCGTCTTCACCGACGACTCTCTTGATCTCACCACACCGATTCATCTGCGCGGTGAGATCATCGGATGGATTCACATCCGCTCGGATCTCACGGAATTGGACGACGCCATTCGCGCATTTCTCGGGATCGCCGGCACGTTCCTCTTTATTGTCGGGCTTTTGGCCTATGTACTCACGTCTCAACTCCAACGCATCGTCTCCAAACCACTCACAGACCTCGTCCAAACCGTGACGCATGTCTCGCTCACACGGAATTATCATGTCCGCGCACCGACCTCCGACAGTCGAGACGAAATTGGAATGCTCATCGAGCAATTCAATATGATGATCGGCCAAATCAGAGAGCGTGATGATCAGTTGCAACGCTATGGAGAACGATTGGAAGAGGAGGTCATCCAACAAACACAAGAATTGTTTCAGACCGTTCAAGCCCTGCAGCAGGCCAAAGACTCTGCCGAAGCAGCCAACAGTGCGAAATCTCAATTTTTGGCCAACATGAGCCATGAGATCCGGACGCCGATGAATGGCGTCCTGGGCATGACCGAGCTCTTGCTCACGACCACGCTCGACACCCGGCAACGTCATCTGACCAGGACCATTCAACAATCCGGCGAAGCCCTTCTGTCCATCATCAACGATATTCTCGACTTCTCCAAAATCGAAGCGGGGAAACTCCATCTGGAGCAATTGGATTTCAATGTGCAGGAAACCGTCGAAAGCGCCGTGGAGCTCTTTGCCGGACCTGCCCAGCGGAAACAGGTGGAATTGACCTGTCAGCTACTCGGCCCGTTTCCGCGTGCCCTCCGGGGTGACCCCATCCGGCTTCGGCAGGCATTGCTCAATCTGATCAGTAACGCCTTAAAGTTCACCGCAACAGGCGAGATCAACGTGCGAGTCTTTGCGTTGACTGAGACGAACCAGACCGTCACCCTTCGATTCGAGGTGAAAGATTCCGGCGTCGGCATTCCGGCTGAAGCCCATCAGCGCATTTTCGAGGCCTTCTCCCAGGCCGACGGCACCACCACCAGACGTTTCGGTGGAACCGGTCTCGGCCTCACGATCGTCAAGGAACTGGTCGCGCTCATGCAGGGACAGATCGGCGTGGAGAGCCAAGTGGGACAAGGCTCCACCTTTTGGTTCACGGCGGACTTCGAACGGCAACCCGCGGCGGCTCCGGGCCAGGAACCGGCCACTGAGCAAGCGCTGCTGAACAAGCGAATCCTGGTCGTCGACGACACACCCGCCAACCGCGAGATCCTGGACGAACATCTCCGCACCTGGGGCGCGCTTCCGACCGTAGCCGCCTCGGCACAAGAGGCCTTGCTGTTGCTCGGAACCACTCTCGACTCGCCCCAGCCGTTCGACCTGGCCATCCTGGATCTGCATATGCCGGACATGGACGGGCTGGCCCTGGCGAAGGCTATCCGAACTGATCCACGCCTGGCAGGCTTGCCGCTTCTGATGCTCACGTCGGTGGGATATGATGCCAGTGCACCGGACGCGCCTCATGTGAACGCATGGGTCACCAAACCCATCCGGAGCATGCTGTTCCGCCAAGCCCTGCTCGGCCTGCTTCAATCCAGGCCTCGCGTGCCGGTTCATGTCCCGGCGCCGCCCCCCTCGACCCCTGGCCCAATACCCTTTCAAGCCGCTCGCCTCCTCCTGGTCGAAGATACGCCCGTCAACCGGGAGGTGGCTCTCGGCATGCTGGACATGCTGGGACACATCACGCAAGCCGTCGAAAACGGCCGGCTCGCTGTCGAAGCGGTGATGCGGGAACGGTTCGACTTGATTCTAATGGATTGCCAAATGCCGGAGATGGACGGCTTCACCGCCACCGCCACGATACGGCAACAGGAAGGGGACGCAGCAGACCACCGCCACGTGCCCATCATCGCCCTCACGGCCAATGCGATGGAGGGTGACCGCGCCCGCTGTCTGGCCGCCGGGATGGACGATTACCTGGCAAAACCCTTTACCCTGACACAGCTCAGCGAGATGCTGAAGAAATGGGTGCCAGTACCGACGAATGGTGACACGACGAAGCCCGCATCCTCCCCTTCGGCCGACCAGGAAGAATCCCCTGCTGATCAAGCATTCTCTCCAGCCCCTGCCGAAATCGATAAGGCGGCCTGGGAAGCGATCCTGGCACTTCAACGGCCGGGACGTCCTGATATCCTCGCGAAGGTTCTGACGGCTTATCTGAATGATTCCCGCACTCTGGTTGAGGAGATCCGCGCGGCCGTCCAGAGTCAGGATGCGGTGGCCCTTGCCAAGGCAGCGCATCGTTTAAAGTCCAGTAGCGCACAGCTTGGGGCCTTGGCCACGTCGGCCCACTGCAAGGAACTGGAAAGTCTGGGACGCCTCGCACGCCTCGACGGTGCGGCCGCACTGCTGGCACAGCTCACGGATGCTCATCAAGCGGCCTGCGCCGAGATCACCAGCGAGCTCTTGCAACGCACGGCGACATGATTCTTCGTTCGGTGCTCCGCACATGACTTGCGAACCAGGCCGGTCCGCGCTAGTCTTGGCGCAGTCATGGGCACCTATGCAATCGGTGACGTCCAAGGCTGCTTCAAATCTCTGACGCAGCTCACGAAGACCGTTCAATTCAATCCGAAGCAGGACCGCCTCTGGTTTGTCGGCGACCTCGTCAACCGTGGACCCGACTCCCTCAAGGTGCTGCGCTACATTCGTGAACTCGGCCCGTCGGCCGTCGCAGTCCTCGGCAATCACGATGTCTTTCTCCTCGCCGTCGCCGCGGGCCTCGCGAATCTTCGTCCCAGTGATACCTTGACGCAGATCCTAGACGCCCCGGATCGCGATGAATTGATGGATTGGCTACGGCAGCAACCGCTACTGTATCGGGAGGGCGACTTTCTGTTGGTCCATGCGGGACTGCTGCCTGGCTGGACAGTGGAACAGGCCGAGGAACTGGCCGGTGAGGCCCACACGGCGATGCGGGGAGACCAGTGCTTGCCCACCTTGCGCGCGCTCCACCCCAGCGGCGCTTTGCAATGGCACCCGGACCTGACAGGCCCGGTTCGCCTGGCCACCATCATCAAGGTACTGACCAGACTGAGAGCCTGCTCAAGCGAAGGCATCATGGAATCTTCCTTCTCGGGGCCACCGGACCGGACCCCGGAAGGGTTTCAACCCTGGTTCGACGTATCCGGTAGACGCAGCACGAACACCACCATCGTCTGCGGACATTGGGCGGCCATGGGGTTGAGGCTCACGCCGAACATGTTGGCCCTGGATAGCGGCTGCGTGTATGGCAGACAACTGACGGCGGTACGACTGGAAGATCGGAAGGTGTTCCAGGTACGGTGCGAGGAAACTCGTGGCGGAGGGTGACCGGACGACCAGAGCCGATCGGCCGCGGTACACGAACAGAACATTTCCCACCTACCGATTTCTTCCCGGGCACAGCCCGCATCCCCGTCGGAATCCGAAGGGCCATTCGTTTGCACAACCCGAACCCGAACCACGCCCGTTCGAGCCAGGGCGATGGATGAACTCCGAGGATTATCTGTACGGCATCGACCTCTACAACTGGACCTATTGGTGGGAAGCGCACGAAATCTTCGAGGGGTTCTGGCATGCCTACGGACGCGACACGCAGGCAGGCAACTTCTTCCAAGCGCTCATTCACTGTGCCGCTGCCCATCTCAAACGCGAGCTTGGCAACGAGCAGGCGACCAGGAACCTCGTTTCACATGCGCTCGGCCGCCTACGCCTGAGCCCCGATCTGTACATGGGCCTGAACACTGCCGCCATCTGCGAACAGCTCACATATTGGCTGAGCCGGAGCAAGGGGAACACGCAGGTGTTGTTCGAGCTATCGAACGAACGTGAGACTGGTGACGGCTGAACCAGGGAAGTGTCGAGGCTGATCAGTGGTAGCTTTCGGAATCGGAGGGGAACACACCTTTCTCCACGTCCTCTTTGTACCGACGAAGCGCCTGAAGGGCATCGACCTTGAGATGCCCGTAGGGCTTCACAAACTTCGGGACAAAATCATCGAACAATCCCAGAAGATCGTAGAGCACCAGCACTTGCCCGTCACAGTGCGGGCCCGCGCCAATGCCGATGGTCGGAATCGCGATGCTCTCGCTGACCGTCTTGGCCAATCCCGCAGGAATCGCCTCCAAGACGATGGCGGCAGCACCGGCGCCTTCTAGTGCACGAGCATCCTCCAACACCTGTTGCGCCCGGTCCTTGCCCTTTCCCTGAACCTTGTAACCGCCGTACTGCTGGACTGATTGAGGGGTCATGCCGAGATGGCCGATGACAGGAATGCCGACGTTCGCCATCGCCGTCACACGGTCGACCATCGCCGCGCCCCCTTCCAGCTTCACCGCATGGGCTCCGACTTGAAGGAAGCGCCCGGCATTGCGAAGCGCCTCTTCCTGGCTGACCTGATAGGAGAGAAACGGCATGTCGCCGATGACCAATGAGCGCTGGACTGCGCCTGCCACGAGCTTGGTGTGGTAGAGCATGTCCTCCATGGTGACGGCGAGCGTATTCGGCTTGCCTTGCACCACCACGCCCAACGAATCGCCCACCAAGATAACGTCGATCCCTGCCTGCTCCACGATACGCGCAAACAGCGCATCGTAGGCCGTCGCCACCGCAATCTTCCGTCCATCGCGCTTGCACTTCTGCAAGTCCGGGACCGTCATCACCCGAGCTCGGCTTTCGTGAGAATTTCCGGCAGCCGTTCCGTGGATTTGATGGCCATGATGTGGACCCCGTCGCAGTAGGGACGCACCGCCTTGATCGTCCGTACCGCAATCTCGACGCCCGCATCGAGCGCGCGTTTGTCACCGGCCGCACGCATCTCGTCGATCATCTCCTGCGGCACACAGACGCCGGGGATGTTGGCGTTCATGAACTCGGCCATCTTGGCATTGCGCAGCAGCAGAATCCCCGCGAGCACCTTCACCTTTAACGGACGCACCGCTTCCATGAACGTCTTGAACTGGTCCGGCTGATAAATCGCTTGGGTTTGGAAAAACTGCGCCCCGGCGCGCACCTTGACTTCGAACTTGACCAGCATCGGCCCCAGCGGATCCGCCTCCGGCGTGACGGCGCCGCCGATCGTGAAGTCGGTCGATCCGTCGAGCTTGTTCCCCGCATAGTCCTTGCCGCCGTTCAACCCCGTCACCAGCTGCATGACTTGCACGGAATCCAGGTCATACACCGGCTTTGCGTCCTTATGGTCGCCAACCGTGGGATAGTCGCCGGTCAGGCAAAGAATGTTCCGGATGCCCAGCATGTGTGCGCCCATGAGGTCGGATTGCATCGCGATACGATTGCGGTCCCGGCAGGTCAACTGCATGACCGGATCATGGCCCAGTTCATACAAGACCCGGCACACGGGCAAGGATCCGGCCCGCACGATCGCCGCAGTGTTATCCGTGACGTTGACCCCATGCACACGGCCCACGAGCGATTTTGCGCTCTCGACCACATGGGTGAGGTTCGTGCCCTTCGGCGGGTTATACTCCACCGTCACGGCGAACTGCCCCTGCGCCAGCACATCCTTCAGTCGCCGCGGCTCCCGGCTCATACGAGTCTCCTCTTTCTGTCCATCCTCTCTCACCCCCATGAATTGCAGCGGTCAGGCGGCGTGCTCCTGACTGCGCGCGTCCAACGAGGGCCTTCGGAGGCCGCGCGTTGCGCGAGCAACAGGAGGATGCCGCCTGACGCTGTTACTTCATCCCTGCCATTCTCTTAGCAGATTCAACGGTATTGTCGAGCAACATCGCAATCGTCATCGGCCCGACTCCGCCCGGCACCGGGCTGATCCATCCGGCCTTGTGGCTCACCGGTTCAAAATCCACATCGCCGCACAGCTTGCCGTCCGGCCCCTTGTTGGTGCCCACATCGATGACCACCGCACCCTCTCGAACCATATCTGCCGTCACAAACTTCGCCTTTCCGATCGCCACCAACAAGAGATCGGCCTCACGGCAGACGGCCGCGAGGTCCTTGGTCTTCGAGTGACAAATCGTGACGGTCGCATTCCGCTGAAGCAGCATCAAGGCCAGCGGCTTGCCCACGATATTACTCCTCCCGACGACCACGGCGCGCTTGCCCTCGATGGACACGCCTGCCGATTCGATCATCTTGATGACCCCTTTCGGCGTACAGGCTTCGAAGACCGGGTTGCCTTCGACCAACCGGCCGAAATTATAGGGGTGAAACCCGTCGGCATCCTTATTCGGCGACACCGCCTCCAACACCACGCGACTCTCGATGTGTTTGGGCAGCGGCAGCTGAACCAAAATGCCATGAATCTTCGGATCCGCATTTTTCTTTTCGATCAACGCCAACAGCTCCGCCTGTGTTGTGCTGGCCGGCAGCTTGTGATCGTCGACATAAATCCCTGCCAATTCGCAGGCCTTCTGTTTATTCCTGACGTAGACGTGCGACGCAGGATCGTCTCCCACCAAAATCGTCGCCAGTCCCGGTTTGACTCCCGTTTTGGCCAGCACCGCGGCCGAGTCTACGGCCAGCCGTTCCCGGACCTGCTGTGCTAACGCTTTCCCATCGATCATTCGTGCCGCCACAATATCCTCCCTGGCCTGAATAGAAGCGAAAAGTGAGGGCACCATAGCAGGCAATTTTTCAACAAGTCAACGCTGGAGGCGGTGAGAAACTCCTGCTGGAAGCCCTCGACGCAAGAGGGTCCTCACACGATCATCCGGCTGCTTATGTATCAGGTCTGTTGGCCGCCTCTCGCGTGTGATTCGGCGGCTTCCTTGACAGTCTTCGAGACCCTTGGCTACGATGCACCAGAACAATCTTCTGTGCGACATCTTCGTTGATGATTTCCATGACCATCTTGTCCTTCTTCCCCGAGCGGCTGCAACGCCGCGGCAACCTTGGACTGGCTCTCGCCTGGGCCGTAGGGCTGTCGCTGACCTCGTCATGGGCCTGGGCCCTGCAAGTCAGCGGATTAGAATCGCCGCACAGCTTTCTGGCCGATCCCGCGTCACGGTCGTATTTTATTTCGAACATCAATGGCGAAACCGACGCCCGCGACAATAATGGCTTCATCACCAAACTCAGCGACGATGGCCGGATCACCGCCTTCAAGTTCATCGAAGGGGGCCGGGATGGCGTCACCCTCCATGCCCCCAAGGGCATGGCCGTCGTCGATCAGGTCCTGTACGTCACAGACTTGGATACGCTGCACGCTTTCGACAAGACGAGTGGAAAACTTCTCACAAGCCTGCTGCTTCCCCGCCCCGCCGACGGCAAGACCACCCAGTCGCTCGTGGACGTCGCACCGGACGGGCAAGGCCGTCTCTATCTGGCCGACCAAGGCGGCAACGCAATTTACCGGGTCGATCTCACACCGACGCCGACCCTTGCGCTCGTGCTTTCCGGAGCGCAGTTGGCGGGACCGTCGGGTATCGCCGTGAATCCTAAGACGGGGCACTTGGCCGTGGTCAGTTATGACTCGGGGAAGATCTTCGACATCACTCCGGAAGGAGCGCTCACCGAGCTGGCCTCCAACGGATTTTTTACCGGACGTTTCCAAAACCTCAGCGGGGTGGATTTCGACCGATGGGGCAGCATGTATGTCTCCGATGTGACGAAGGGGAAAATCTGGCGGATGCTCCCCAATAACAAGTTCCAGGTGATCGCAGAATACCTCCCAGGCCCCTCGGACCTGGGCATTGACCGTGTGAACCATCTGATTCTGGTTCCCTACCAGGACTCCAACGCCGCCGAAGTCAACGGCCTTGAGTCTCCCACCGTCTCGACGGGTGACCGCGCCAAACGCACGCTGGCAGACTATGGGTTTGTGGAGCCGAAAAAATCTGACAAGGAAGGATCACCGAGAAAATGAGCCAGTGTGTCTATTGCAAGCAACGCAAAGGGAAACGTTCCTGTCCCGCTCTAACCGGACTGATTTGCAGCCAATGTTGCGGAGAGCATCGCCTGGCACGCATCACCTGCCCTCCCGACTGCGAATATCTCGATACCGGCAGCGACTACCAGCAAAAGCGCCTAGGCGAACAATTCGCCCCCGTCCGGCGTGAACTCTACCGACAGCTCAGCGTGGCCGGCGGCGAAAAAGCGGCGGCGCTGTTCAACCTGATCGAGGTCGTCACATTCGGCTATTTCCATGACCGGCGGGACGGTCAGGACGCCGAAGTGTTTGCGGCCATCCAAGCGTTGCGCCGCACGCTCAGCCCGCTCCATGTGCCGGCTGCTCCGATGCCGGTCTTTGCGGAACGTCTCAAGAAGGAATATGACACGTTCGTCAAACAGCAACCTCAGCAGATCGCCGACGCCGGCTCGGCCCCTGAAATTCTGGATCGCGCATTGGCGATCCTGACGGAATTCTCCGGACAGGGATTCCAATCACGCCGGTTTCTTCTGGGCATGATCGGCTATGTCAAAACTTTCCATCCCGAAATTGCAGAACATCTAACCAAGCAGCACGAAGCCGGTCGAATTGTGCTTCCCGGCCAGCTCACTCCGCCCCCCCAGGAACCGGCCCCCCATGTTCACGGCCCCGGATGCCAACATCACCACCACTGACCTCACGACGCTAGCCACAAGACCTCCTGGCTCTCACGACCCCTTCCGATAGACGGTCCACCACTCGTCTCCACGCTCGTTTTTCCCAGTTTTCTCTTTAGTTATAACGCGCTTCTGCCGATACAGGCGGGTCAGGACTTTCACCTGCGCAAGAAGCTGAAGCCGGACTGCACGCGCAACCCGTTGAAATTTCATGCACTCATTTTTCAGTAATCTTTTAGCCGCTTTGCCGAAGGGAGATGCACTGGACGAGCCGGCCTGGGCCGTCCGTCACCGGGGTATTTTGTACGTCCTTTGGTTACACGTACTGGGTGTTCCCCTCTATGGCGCCTATATGGGTGCCGAGCTAGGCCTCTACCTCGGCAGCGGAGCCCTTCTCGGAGCCATCGCCATCGCCGCACAGCTTCCCGCCATCGGCCGTCGGATTCAAGCCGCCATTGCCACCTATGGATTGGTGATGGCCTCGGCGCTGCTGGTGCATCTCTCGGGCGGACGCATCGAGCTGCACTTCCATTTCTTTGTCATGATGTCCGTGATCGTGTTGTACCAGGATTGGCTGCCGTTTCTGGTCGGACTGCTGTTCATCGTCATCGATCATGGGATTATAGGCACCCTCCTGCCGAGCATGGTGTACGTCCATGCCGAAGGGCAGACGCACCCATGGACCTGGGCACTGATTCACGGCAGCTTCATTTTGGCTCAATGCGCAGCCCTGCTCTACTTTTGGCGCGTGAATGAGCTGGCCCGCGAGGAAGCCCTGCAGAGTGAGGCCCGCACTCGAATGATCATCGAAACCGCCCTCGACGCGGTGGTCACAACCAACGCCTCGGGAATCATTACCGACTGGAATACCCAGGCGGAAATCATGTTTGACATTCCCCGCACCGACGCCATCGGACAACCCCTGACGACCTACCTCACCAGCGGTCATGCTCCTTCCGTGGCCGCCGCCGGCCTGGCGCGTTCCGGGCTCGTGCCTGGAGCGATTCTCAACCGCCGTGTCGACAGCATCGGTCGGAGCGGTTCCGGCCAGGAATTTCCCGTCGAAATCGCCACCAGTTGCCTGGCCATCGCGGGTTCTCAGCAGTTCACCACGTTCATACAGGACATTTCCGAGCGCAAGCAGCATGAACAAGCCCTTCGCCAGGCCAAGGACGCCGCCGAAGCGGCCAGTCAGGCCAAGTCCCAATTCCTGGCCAACATGAGTCACGAGATCAGAACCCCGATGAACGGTGTGCTCGGCATGACGGAACTGCTCCTGGCGACCCCGCTCAACGACAGACAACGACGCTATGCCGATACCGTCCACACGTCCGGAACCAACCTCCTGCACATCATCAATGACATCCTGGATTTTTCGAAGATCGAAGCCGGCCGTTTAGTCCTGGAACACATCCCTTTCGACTTCCGGACGCTCCTGACCGAGACCTCAACAATTTTTCAGGAACAGGCGCTCAAAAAAGGTCTGACGTTCACCGTCACCGTCGCCCACGACATTCCCGTCAGCCTCTACGGAGACCCTCACCGACTCCGCCAGATCCTGACCAACCTCATCAGCAATGCCCTCAAATTCACGGCCACCGGACGTATTACAGTCTCAGCCGCCATGGAGGAGGACCACCCCGGTCACGTGCGCATCGACGTGGCCGACACGGGGATCGGCATCCCGCGCGACGCGCAGGATCGAATCTTCGATTGCTTTGCGCAGGCCGACGGATCAACCACGAGAAAATACGGCGGGACCGGCCTTGGCCTCGCCATTGTGAAGCAATTAGTCGGCCTGATGGGCGGGCACATGGGGCTGAACAGTGTGTCCGGAGAGGGTTCCACCTTCTGGTTTACGATCTCCGCGTATGCCACCGCAACAGGATCGACTGCTTCGGACCAATCCATGGCTTCCACGGAGACGCTGCCGCGCCCACATTCCTAAAAGGAGATGACCTCATGCATGTCGCGACCACCTGTCTCAAAACCGGCCAGTCCGGAATACCTGCTGAACTGACCGCCCTGGATTCGGAGACCAGCCTCCTGTTGCTGTTCGGAGGCTCACGCTTGATTGACCGTCCGGCGCTCATCCAGCAGGTGTTGGACGCATGTCCTCGCAGCCATGTGATGGGCTGCTCCACCGCCGGAGAAATTCACGGATGCGAGATCTCGGACGACAGTCTGGTCGTGGCGGCCGCACGGTTCGACCACACCGCTCTTCGCACCGCCCAAGCCACCGTCCAGGCGCCAACGGACTCCTATACCGCGGGATGTACCATCGCCGAGCAACTCACACACTCCTCACTTCGAGGCGTGTTTGTGCTCTCGGACGGACTGAACGTCAACGGGAGCGAGCTCGTGAAGGGCCTCAACGATACGCTGGGAGGAGCGGTCGTGGTCACCGGTGGCCTGGCCGGAGACGGGACCGACTTCAAGCGGACATGGGTCATCAAAGATCGGATGCCGATCGGCGGCTATGTCACGGCCATCGGCTTCTATGGTGACCACGTTAAGCTCGGACACGGCTCCAAGGGCGGATGGGATAAGTTCGGACCGGAGCGGTTGGTCACCAAGTCCAAGGGGAACATCCTGTACGAGTTGGACGGTCGCCCTGCACTGCAGTTGTACAAAGAATATCTCGGTGACCGCGCCGCCGGTCTTCCGGCCACAGGCCTACTTTTCCCCCTCGCGATCAGAAGCTCGAACACGGACGGGAAAATCCTGGTTCGCACCATCCTGGCCGTCGACGAGGCTGCTCAATCCATGACCTTCGCGGGTGATCTGCCGGAAGGTGTCCTCGCCCAATTGATGCGCGCGAATTTTGATCGATTGGTGCAGGGCGCATCAGATGCAGCCACGCTTGCGGTCAACGGCCGGGACGATACGTCCAGCCCCTCGCCCACACTCTCTATTGCCATCAGTTGCGTGGGGCGACGACTGGTCCTCGGGGAACGGACGGAAGAGGAAATCGAAGCCGCGTTGGATATTCTGCCAAAGGGCAGCAGTCAGGTCGGATTCTACTCCTATGGCGAAATCTCGCCGTATAAGAGCGGTGCCTGCGATCTCCATAACCAAACCATGACGTTGACGACCATTACCGAACACTAACACCGATGCATCCGCTGCTGAAACGACAACTGAAGCGACTGGGGCTGGACGACGTCTCCGCCCCTCACTCCCCCGAGATCTGGCAACAGCTGCTCGAACGGGTGAGCCGCAGCTATCTGGAATCCGACCAGGGCCGCGAACTCCTCGAACGTTCGATCGCGCTGTCCGCCACGGAAATGCAGGCGTTGAACGAACAATTGCGTCGCACCTCGGAGAGCCGGCTGACTGAGGAACGGGATAAGCTTCAGACCGTGCTTCGCTCGATGGGAGACGGACTCTGCGTGGTGGATGCCAACTGGGACATCGTGTTGCTTAATCCCGAAGCCGCGCGACTCTGCGGCCTGTCCGAACACGAGGTTGTCGGTCGACGGCTTCATGACACAATTTCGGTGTCGTCAAGAACACATTCCGGGGAGACACTGTTCGCCGAGCTACTTCAGAGCGCATCGACACAGGGACAATCCTTCCGTACCGACGACGGCGTTCTCACCGCGACCACCGGCCGATCGTTTCCCGTCGCCTGCGTCCTCGCCCCCATCGTGCGAGACAATCACCCAGTCGGTGCCGTCCTGGTCTTTCGCGATATCACCGAACGCAAACACATTGAAGATCGTCGTCGAGAAACCGAACACCTGCTCCGACAACAGCAAACCGCCCTATTCGAGTTGACGAGCAACAGCGTCATCCAGAGCGGTGTACTCGAGCCAGCCCTTCGTGAGATCACCCGCGTCGCAGCGGCGACACTGAAGGTGCGCCGGTGCAGCGTCTGGCTGCTACAAGAAGCCTCTGCCGCCCTGCACTGCAAAGATCTCTATGATGCAGACAACCAGCTCCATTCTTCAGGAATGGAGCTCCTTGCACGGGACTTCCCGAGCTATTTCGGCGAGGTTCTCTCCGAACGCGTCATCGACGCGACCGACGCGCGGACCGATCCCCGCACGTCCGAATTCACCGACGCCTACCTAACCCCGCTGGGTATCGGCGCCATGCTCGATATTCCGATTCGTTTCAAAGGGAAACTGGTCGGGGTGCTCTGCAATGAGCATGTGGGACCGCCTCGCGCGTGGATGCTGGAGGAACAGCAGTTCGGTCACGCAATCGGCTCGCAAGTCTCACTGGCGCTCGAAGCCGTCGAGCGCCTCCATGCTGAAGGTGCATTGCGCAAAAGCGAAGGCCGAACCAGGCTGATCATCGACACGGCGCTGAGTGCGGTCATCAGCATGGATGAGCAGGGACGCATTATCGGATGGAATGCGCAGGCCGAACAGACATTCGGGTGGACTCGCCGGGAAGCGATCGGCCGGATGATGACAGAGACCATCATTCCGTACGCTCATCGCGAAGCCCATCAACAAGGGCTTGAGCGGTTCATCAAGACCGGTGAGGGCCAGGTCATGAACAAACGGATCGAAACCACTGCCTTGCGCCGCGACGGCACAGAATTTCCCATTGAGTTGGCCGTCACTCCGCTTCGTCTAGAAAATGCGTATTCGTTCACGGCTTTCGTCGTGGATATTTCAGAGCGCAAACAAGCGGAAGAAGCCTTGCGCACCAGCGAAGCCCGCCTCATGATGACGGTGCAGGGATCTCACATCGGGATCTGGGACTGGAACCTCACGACCGGCTCGATCTATTTCTCTCCGCAATGGAAAAGCCAGCTCGGCCATGACGACCACACACTCACCAACGCATTCGAGGAATGGCGAATGCGCATTCATCCGGAGGACCAGCCATTTGTTCATAAGACCATTCAATCCTGCCTTGATGGCGACCAGTCGCACTTCGAGATCGAACACCGTCTGCACCATCAAGACGGCAACTACCGGTGGATCCTCTCTCGCGGCAGCGTCATCCGGGACGTCTACGGCGTGGCGTCGCGCATGGTCGGCATCCATATCGATACCACCGAACGAAAGCGAAGCGAGGAAGAACTCCGCGCGGCCAAGGAATCGGCCGAAGCGGCCAGCAAGGCCAAGAGCGAATTCCTGGCCAATATGAGCCATGAAATTCGCACCCCCATGAACGGCGTGCTGGGCACGACCGAACTTCTGCTCAATAGCGCGCTGACGGACAAACAGCGCCATCTGGCTTCGACGGTGCATCGGTCGGGTCGTACACTGCTTGCGATCATCAATGACATTCTGGATTTTTCAAAAATCGAGGCGGGCAAACTCGATCTGGAGTGTGTCGGTTTCGACCTGCTACAGGTGCTCGAAGAATCACTCGAACTGTTCATGGAGGCGGGCCGACGCAAGAAGCTTGAACTCACCCAACAGATCGATGAGCGGGTTCCACGCTACCTGAAAGGCGACCCGGTGCGCTTTCGCCAGATTCTCATGAATCTTCTGAGCAATGCCATCAAGTTCACGGAGACCGGCGGCATCACCCTAGTCGCTGAATTCTTGAGTGGCACGACCACCCACGCACTGTTGCGCTTTGCCGTCTCCGATACCGGAATCGGAATTCCTGCCGCAGCCAAGTTGCGCATATTCGACGCCTTTTCCCAGGCGGACGGGTCGACCACCAGGCGATTCGGTGGGACCGGACTCGGCCTGTCCATCGCCAAGCAGCTGGTCGCACTGATGGGTGGAGCGATCACCGTAGAAAGCGAACCGGGGCGAGGCTCCACGTTCGCATTTTCCGCCCAATTCGAGTTGCAACCACTAAGCACAGGATCCGACACAACCGTCGCATGCTATTCGCCGCCTCCTCATTCGTACCTTGTGCCTGACCACGCCGGGGGCTCGACGCATCCACTCGGCTCACCCTCTCAAGCGGATGCTCAGCCGGACGGACAAGCCGCCGGATGCATTTTGTTGGCAGAAGACAGTCCGGTGAACCGAGAAGTGGCCGTCGGCATGCTCGAACAACTCGGCTATCAGGTGGAAATCGCCGAGAACGGACGGCAGGCGCTCCTGGCGACGGAGCATGCTCATTTCGATCTGATACTCATGGATTGTCAGATGCCTGAGATGGACGGTCTCACCGCCACCTCAGAAATTCGCCAACGTGAAACCGAGGCCGGGCGAAGCAGATTGCCCATCATCGCGCTCACGGCCAATGCCATGCAGGGTGATCGCGAACTGTGCCTCTCGGCCGGGATGGATGACTACCTCACGAAGCCGTATACGCAAATGCAACTGCGCGAGATCATCCAGAAATGGCTGAGCAAACGGAACCCCCTCGTGCCCGCATCAGTCACAAACAACCAGGCAGCAACTGACCCCGGGGTCGCCACGCACGTCGCGCAGGCCACTTCCGAGTCAGCCACTACAGGCACCGGACATACCATCGACCTCAAAGCCTTGGACGCCATTCGTGCGTTACAGCGTCCCAATAGGCCGGCCGTGCTGGCCTCCGTGCTTCGCAAATACCTGGACAATTCCCGAGACAGTGTCGACGCACTCCGCGACGCCCTCCGTGCCAATGATCCGGCCGGACTTCAAGCTGTCGCGCACCGACTCAAATCAAGCAGCGCGCAGCTAGGTGCCATTGCCCTTGCCGCCCGCTGCAAAGAACTGGAGTTGATGGGGGCCACCAAGAATCTCGTCGATGCCGATCGAACGCTTGCAGCATTGCAAAGTGAGTATGCCAACGCCTGTACGGTCTTTCGAAATGAGATCGCCAAGGAGAAACAAGCATGAACACTCTCTTACCCGGTCAATCGCCCTATGCCTTGATCACGGATGACGACATCATCATCCGCATGTTTGCCCGCGAAGCCCTGGAGCAAGTGGGATGGGAGGTGGAAGAGGCGGAGAATGGACGAGAAGCCTGCATCGCATTCGAGAAGCGGACACCCGACGTGGTGTTGCTGGACGTGATGATGCCGGAGATGGATGGCTTCGCTACCTGTGCGGCACTGCGACGTCTCCCGGGCGGGGAACATACCCCCATTCTGATTATGACCGGACTTGATGACTTCGAATCCATCACGAAGGCCTACGATGCGGGCGCGACGGATTTTATCGTCAAACCGCTGAACGCAATGCTTCTGACTCATCGTATCCGTTATATGGTTCGGGCAAACCAGGTCCTGCAAGAGCTCCGGTCCAGCCAGGCGACACTTACGCAGGCCCGAGATGCCGCGATCGAGGGCACCAGACTCAAATCGGAATTCCTGGCGACCATGAGCCACGAAATTCGCACGCCCATGAATGGTGTACTGGGAATGGCCGATTGGCTGTTAGAGACCGATTTGACGCCGGAGCAGCTGGATTGTGCTCAAACAATACGGTCTTCAGGAGATGCGTTGATGGTCATCATCAACGATATTTTAGATTTCTCGAAGATCGAGTCGGGGAAACTCTCACTCGAGTTGTTGGATTTCGAACTTCCAGTGTTTCTCGATCGTGTCATGGCCTTGTTTGGTGAGCGGGCACAACGCAAAGGGCTGGTCCTGAGTTCACGCATTGCGGAGGATGTCCCACCCCTGTTGTGCGGAGACCCGAACCGACTGCAACAAGTCCTGAGCAATCTGCTGGCAAACGCGATTAAATTCAGTGAGCGCGGCACGGTCTCCGTGCTGGTCGATCTTGATCAACGACCTCCGGAGCAGCGCCTGGAGTTTCCTGCCACCACGTACAATGAATCGGCGGCGGATCAGTCACCGGTGACTCATGTCCGGTTTTCCGTCGTCGATAATGGGATAGGCATTGCTCCCGGCGCCTTCAGCAAACTGTTTCAGCCGTTCGTCCAGGCCGACGGTTCCACGACCAGAAAATATGGAGGGACTGGCCTGGGATTGGCGATCTGCAAACAGCTCGTGGAATTGATGGGGGGACACATCGGAGCAGAAAGCGAACCCGGTGTCGGCTCGATATTTCGTTTTACCGTACCACTCCAACTTCCCCAAGCTGACATCAACGGAAAACAACAAGCCGCCTGACGACATGCTTCTCACCGCCACTGCTTGACGTGCCCCCTGACATCTGGGCCCGCCCAGATGGGTGTATCCAGCAGGATACATCTTGGCAAATTCTTCGATACAGTCACCTGAAATCAACAGCAAAAGTACCCTCATCATACTGATATTACAAGGCAAAGTGAATGGCTCAAACTTTGCTTTACTTCGTCGCGCGCTCATAGTATACAAAGCACGTCGAAAAGGGCAGCCGCTGTGGATTTCCCTCCACTGTCAACACAATCACCCTCGCCCCTTCCGGCTTTGTAGGCAAAACCCTACACATAAGGAACGCGACATTGCATTGCCTCACATTCGATATTGAAGAACATTTTCAGGTTTCGCGATTTGATTCCCCGATCCGTCGTCGGCACTGGGGAGCATTTGAAAGCCGAGTGACGGCCAACACCTGCAAGGTCTTGGAGCTGCTTGCCAGACATCAAACCAGAGCGACGTTCTTCGTACTCGGTTGGGTAGCGGAGCGGCACCCCGGCCTCATCAAGCAAATTGCCGAGTGTGGTCATGAAATCGCGTCCCACGGGTATGGGCATGAATTGGTCACCGCCCAAACACCGGAACTATTTCGAGCCGACGTCAGGAAGTCCAAGCAGCTCCTTGAAGATCTGACAGGATCGCCGATTCTAGGGTACCGTGCTCCTGGCTTCACGATCACTCGAGAAACGCTTTGGGCGCTTCCGATTCTTGCGGAAGAAGGGTACACGTACGACTCCAGCCTTGTTCCCATCCGGCACGAGCACTGTGGACTCCCTGGATCCGACCCCTGGCACCATTTGAAGCAGACTTCGTCCGGCCCCATTTGGGAAGTGCCTCCCTCCACCGTCAATCTTGGAGGAGTTCGTATTCCCATCGCGGGGGGAAGCTACTTCCGGCTGCTCCCCTTTGCGGCGCTCTGCGGGCAGATGCGCCGCATCGAAGCCAAAGGCCGCCCGTTGGTGATGTATTTCCATCCGTGGGAGCTTGACCCTCAGCAGCCTCGAATGGAAGGACCATTTTTCTCACAACTCGCGCACTACCTGAACCTGGACAAGATGGAATCGCGGATTACCACCCTCCTCACGAGCTTCCGGTTTGGTCCTATTTCCGAACAGATTGACCTCTCCCCGATTCTCCCCCTCGAGCCAACAGCCTTTCCGGCCGTCCCCCCGGCGGAGATCGCTCAGGACGTGGCTTGACCCTGCTCCCCGGCAAGCCTGCGCCTCCATCGTTCACGAAATATGGTACGCCATATCGGCAACACGTTGAGCCGAACGAGTATGCGTGTAGTGACTGGACGATTTTAGTACGGTAGGATCGACGCGGGAGGTGAGGGGGGCACATGATGGAAACGCAACGGACTATTCTTCAACGGCACCTGTTGCTCATGGCCGGTCTGGCCTTCGTATCCACGGCGCTACTTCTCTTCCCTTCGCCGAGTCTGAGCCAGACGCTCGAGGACACCGTGCAGTTCATCAGCGACATGGCGAATACGCACGGCTTTGTCCGCAGTCTCAGTTGTCGGAATCCCAAAGCAGGGAAACCGACGAAAATCACTGAGATATACAGCGTAATTCCCACTGGCACAAGACTCGGTACCGTCGAACTGAATCATGGGCATGATGAGGTCAACACCGGCTTCACCCATTTCGATCTGCACGATATCCAAACGATCGAGTATCAAGGTCAGGACACGCGGGACAACAATCTGGTCCTCTACGGCGTACGGCTCGCCTGCACGAGTACCGGCCCCTGCATCATGAAAGCCACCTTTTGCACTGGCGCCGTGGCTTCGCTTGAGGCGCAATTCGCGGAAGATACATTGCTGTTCCGTTCTGCGTCCCATGCGGAACGCATGACCAAAGCACTCTCCCACCTTCTCAGTCTGGTGCGAGCACAACAGCAGAATCAACCATTCTAAATTGATTGTCGATGAGTCCGAGTCGGCCGATCCTCACACGATCGACTCGAACTGTTGCCCCACCACTTCATTCGAGAAGCGTCACCGTCATCTCAACCCGATCAATCGGATTGTCACAGGGTCCTTTGTCTGCAGGACTCGGTGCTCCGGCCTGACACATAACTCTGGGCAAGGCCACGATTTTGTCGGCCACGCCGATACCTTTGACGACTTCTCCGAAAATCGTATATTTCCGGTCTAAAAATCGTGAGTCTTCCACGACGATAAAGAATTGTGATCCCGCACTATCCGGGTCTTGCGCGCGTGCCATCGACACCACACCTCGTTTGTGCGGCAGATCGCTGAACTCGGCTTTGACGTTCTGCCCAGGACCGCCTTGACCATAGGCCCCCTTTTTCAGGGAATCCTTGGTGTTCGGATCTCCCCCCTGAATCATGAACCCCGGGATCACACGGTGAAAAATCGTACCGTTGTAGAATCCGGTTTTGGCCAACTTGATGAAGTTGTCAACATGCTTCGGCGCCACATCGGGCAGGAACTTGATCTCAATGTCTCCAAACTTGGTCTTGATCACCGCACGCATGTTACCCGCATTTGTGACTTCGCCACCCGATGACGGGGCAGGGTCGGCGGCCCAACCGTTCCCCCCTAGGCCGACTGCCAGCACCACACCGAACATTCCCGCAAGTCTCAACCGGTTGCACCATTGTCCTCGTGCCATCATGCCTCCTTTCAACCATCCACGGCCGGCCGTGCTAGGCCGTTAACTGTGCCAGCGCTTCCTTCGCGGCCATCTGTTCTGCCTCTTTTTTGCTATGCCCACAGCCAATTCCCCGCATCACGCCCAAAATCGTCAGCTCAACTTCAAACACCTTTTCGTGGTCCGGCCCCGATTCCCGCACCGTCGCGTACTGCGGCAGACTATCGAAGCGCTTTTGACACAACTCCTGCAGCTGCGTTTTGTAATCGTCCATCCCCGGGCGAGCCCGTTCCGCACGCGCTGCCAGCAACTCTTCTTCCAACACCCGCAAGGTGAAGGCTCGGCTCGCCTCGAGCCCCCCGTCGAGATAGACGGCCGCGATCAATGCTTCGAGCGCATCGGCCAACAAGGAATGTTTTTCTCGTCCCTTCGACAGCTCTTCGCCTTTTCCCAAGCGCAAGAGTCGGCCCAGCTTCATGCGTCTGGCGGCCTTAGCCAGCGAAGCCTCACTGACGAGATGCGCTTTCAGCTTGGAAAGCCCCCCTTCATTGCTCCCCGGGAATTCCGTCGCGAGATATTCGCTCATGACCAGAGATAGGACGGCATCCCCGAGAAACTCGAGACGCTCGTTCTGGGTGCGCTCTTTAGTGCGCCGCTCGTTGGAATACGATTTGTGGGTCAGGGCTTCTTCCAAGAGCCGCGGCTGATGGAAATGGTAGCCCAACAGGCGCTGGACCGCCTCAATTGACGTTGCGGGCGTCATACCACCTGGCTCACACCCTGGAAGGATTACTGATCACACCTGCGAAAGATCAGGCAGGCATTGACCCCGCCGAAACCGAACGAATTCGAAAGGGCCACCTGGACCTGAGCTGGACGAGCCTGATTGGGCACGTAATCAAGATCGCAGGCGGGATCAGGATGATCAAGGTTGATGGTCGGAGGCAGGATGCCATGGTGCAATGCAAGAATGCTGAACACAGCCTCAATTCCGCCGGCGGCACCGAGTAAATGCCCGGTCATGGACTTCGTCGAACTGACGGGAATACGGTAGGCCTGCTCCCCAAACACATGCTTAATGGCCTTCGTCTCAATGGCATCTGCCATCGTCGATGTGCCATGGGCATTAATGTACCCAATGTCCGTCTTCGCGACGCCGGCATTCTTGAGCGCCATGTCCATACAGCGCACCGCGCCTTCGCCTTCTTCTGGCGGCGCGGTGATATGGTACGCATCACTGTTCATCGCATAGCCGATCAGCTCAGCATATATGCGTGCGCCGCGGGCACGGGCGTGCTCCAATTCTTCGAGGACCACCACCCCAGCCCCTTCGCCCAAGACAAACCCGTCACGATCCTTGTCGAACGGCCGGCTGGCCTTGGTTGGCTCACTGTTTCTGAAGGAGAGCGCTTTGGCCGAGGCAAACCCCGCGACACCCAGTGGGGTGATCGCCGCTTCCGCGCCACCGGCGATCATGACATCCGCGTCGTTCCGCTGAATGAGCCGATACGCATCGCCGATACAGTGATTGCCCGTCGCACAGGCCGTCACTGCGCAGGAGTTCGGTCCCTTTGCCCCAACCCGAATCGCCACTTGCCCTGAGGCCAGGTTGATGATCGTCATCGGAATGAAGAACGGAGAAACTCGGCCAGGCCCCTTCTCCTTCAGGACATCATGATAGTGTTCGATCGATCCCAGTCCGCCGATACCCGATCCGATGTACACACCGACTCTCGTGGCCTCTTCGGGCGCCACTTTGAGGTTCGCATCATCCACCGCAAGCTGGCTGGCGCCAACCGCATAGTGGATGAAGGTGTCCATCTTCTTGATTTCTTTTTTCTCGATGAACTGAGCCGGATCGAAGTCTTTGACTTCTCCCGCAATCTGCGCATCGTAACCGGTCGGATCGAATCGCGTGATGCGGCCGATACCCGACTCCCCGGCGCACAGCGCCTTCCAAGTCTTGTCTACCCCGGTGCCCAACGGGGTCACCAGTCCAAGGCCGGTTATCACGACACGTCTGACGGGTCGATCCTGCATAGGTAGCGTCCGTTAGGCCTTCTCTTTAATGTAATCCAACGCCTTGCCGACCGTGAGAATTTTTTCCGCATCCTCATCGGGGATCTCAATTTCAAATTCTTCCTCAAGCGCCATCACCAACTCAACGGTGTCGAGTGAATCCGCACCCAAGTCTTCGACGAAGTGTGCCTCAGGAGTCACCTCTTCTTCTTCGACCCCTAACTGTTCCGCAATAATTTTCTTCACCCGTTCATCTACTGTTGCCATGGACTTGCCCACCTCCTTCCCCAATCGTACTTTGCTGCCACAATCTCCGCCGGGACATCCGAACCGGCCACAGCCGATCCGGCGACCCGACACGCCTACCTTATACCATGAGCATGCCGCCGTTCACGTGCAACACCTGTCCCGTGATGTACGACGCGGCATCAGACACCAAAAACCGCACTGCCGCAGCAATGTCGGAGGGAAGCCCCAAGCGTCCCAATGGAATCTGCTTCTGCAAGGCATCCTTGACCTCCGGCGGTAACCCCTGGGTCATCGCCGTATCGATAAAGCCCGGCGCCACCGCATTGACCGTCACCGCACGGCTCGCATACTCGCGCGCCACGGTTTTGGTAAACCCCATCACCGCTGCCTTGGAGGCCGAGTAATTAGCCTGACCGACATTTCCCATCGCCCCCACAATCGAGGCGATGTTGACGATCCGCCCATATCGCTGCTTCGTCATTGGAAGGAGCACGGCCTTCGTGCAATGAAAGGTCCCGTTCAAGTTGACTTGAAGGACAAGATTCCAGTCCTCCTCCTTCATACGCAGCAACAATCCGTCCCGCGTGATACCGGCATTGTTCACCAGAATGTCGATCCGCCCCCACTCTTGCATCACCTGATCGGCCATGGCCTTGGCATCATTCCAATCGGCCACGTTGACCTTCACACTCAATGTCCGCCTTCCCAATTTTTGAATCGCCGCCACAGCATCCTGTGAACGAGCGGGATCGAGGTCCGCCACCACAATGTCGGCACCATCTTCCGCCAAGCCCTCCGCGATGGCGCGTCCAATCCCCTGAGCCCCACCGGTGACGATTGCTACTTTTCCCTGTAATGACATCAGCCTGTTCTCCGCAGCCTCTCCCGAACTACCCTTGCCCCTTCACACCTAAGGTCACCAGCGTGGCATCCAACGACTTCGGATCGTGGACATTCGCTGTCACCGCACCCGGAAGGATCCGCTTCACCAATCCGGTGAGGACAGTCCCCGGTCCGATTTCTACGAAGGTCGTGACCCCCAGCTGGGCCATCTTCTGCACCGATTCTTCCCATCGAACGGACGACGGCAGTTGTCGAACCAAGGACGCCCGGATCTCATCGGCCCGTTGCAATGCTACCGCCTCGGCATTATTCACCAAGGGCACGTGCAAGTCATGCCAGGACACCCCAGCGAATTCCGAGGCCAACCGGTCCGCCGCCTTCTGCATGAGCGGCGTATGCACCGGCACACTGACTGGGAGCGGGATCGCTTTTTTGCATCCCTTGGTCTTGGCGATCTCAATAGTCCGTTCGACGGCAGCCTTCTCCCCGGCAATCACGACCTGTCCGGGAGAATTGAAATTCGCAGCGGCAACCACTCCAGCCGGAGCGGCTTCCTGGCATGCAGCCTTGACGACCTCTGCAGACAAACCCAGCAAGGCTGCCACCAACCCCGTACCCGGCGGCACGGCCTCGGACATGTACCGGCCCCGTTTCTGGACCAGGGCGACCGCATCACGGAACGAGACCCCGCCCGCGGCATACAAGGCCGAATACTCGCCCAGGCTATGCCCGGCGACCGCCACTGGTTGTATACCTGCTGGTTCAAGGGCTTTCAGTGCTGCCGCACTACTCACTAACAGCGCCGGCTGGGTGTGTTCCGTCAGGTTCAACCGTTCAGCCGGCCCCTCGAAACAGAGTTGCGCAATGTCGTACCCCAGGATGGAGGAGGCATCGTCATAGAGGGCCTTCACGGTCGGGAACGCGTCATAGAATCCGCGTCCCATGCCCACCGACTGCGACCCCTGTCCGGGAAACAAAAATCCGATTCCTGAAGCTGTCATAGCCGCGTAAGGTATCGTAGAAACCATGCTCAATGTCAACGGGAAAAAGCTGGACGGGAGATGCCGGCTACACCCGCCGCGCCTGCCTCTCCTACCCACCCTATCGTCGCTACCAACGCACCAATGCCGAGGCCCAGGTGAGCCCCGCGCCGAATGCTCCGAACATCACCAACTGGCCATCCTTGACCCGCCCGTCACGCACGGCTTCGTCCAACGCGATGGGGATGGAGGCGGCAGACGTGTTGCCGTAACGATCCATGTTCAAGACCACTTTTTCGAGTGGCAGGCCCAGGCGATCGGCCACCGCCTTAATAATGCGCAGGTTGGCCTGATGAGGAATATACAGGTCCAGATCTTCCACTGAGAGATGGTGCGCCGCCAGGGTCTCTCGCGCCACATCCTCGAGCGTGCGCACCGCCACCTTGAAGGTTTCATTGCCCTTCATTTTGATGTACTGCGCCCGGTCGTTCATCATGGGTTCCGACGGTGGTATCCTGGTCCCACCACCCGGCACCACGATGAGATCGGAGAGGCTCCCATCGGAATGCAAATGCGTGGAGAGGATCCCTCGATCACCGTCTGACGCACTCACCACGGCCGCACCGGCACCATCCCCGAATAAAATGCAGGTATTGCGGTCGGTCCAATCGGTGATCGTGGACATCACTTCCGACCCCACGACCAACACATGGCGCATTCCGGTCCGAACATACGCATCGGCCACACCCAGCGCATAAACGAACCCGCAGCAGGCCGCAGACAAGTCGCAAGCCGCCGCGCGGGTTGCGCCCAAGCGATGTTGGAGCAGACAGGCCGTCGAGGGCAACGGCATATCCCCGGTGCAGGTCGCCAGGAGGATCAGATCGAGATCACTGCCGGACAGGCCGGCAGCTTTCAAAGCACGCTCTGCGGCAATCAGTCCCAGATCCGAGCAGGCCTGCCCTTGAGCCGCAATGCGGCGCTCACGAATCCCTGTGCGCTCGCGAATCCACTCATCGGAGGTCGCAACCAACTGTTCCAGGTCGGCGTTGGTCATCACCCGTTCGGGAGCATACGAGCCGGTTCCGGTGATTCGCGCACGTCTCACGCCTGCTTTCCTTCCGGCCGCTCATCCTGATGCCGCCGCAGACTCTCTTCAATGTCACGCTGAATCAACTCGTCCAGGCGGGTTTCAGCCAGACCCTTCGCCCGGCGAATGGCATTCTTGATGGCCTTGGCAGATGAGCGACCGTGACAAATCATCGTCGTCCCGTTGACGCCTAGCAGAGGCGCTCCGCCAAATTCGGCATAATCGATTTTTCGCTTCAGGTTCAGCAGCGGCTTGGCAATCAACGGATACGCCAACCGCCCAAGCCACGAACCCGAGAGTTCCTTCATCAGCAGCTTCTTAATGACATCTGCCACGCCTTCGGAAATCTTCAGAGCCACATTTCCGATAAATCCGTCGCACACCACCACATCCGCGCTTCCGCTGTAGACGTCCCGCCCCTCGATGTTTCCAATAAAGTTCAGCGGGCTGGCCTTCAACAACTTGAACGCTTCCTTGGTGACCTCGTTCCCCTTGCTGTCTTCCTCGCCAATGCTCAAGAGTCCCACGCGAGGGTTGGGCTTGGCATAGGCATGCCGGGCAAATTCATTGCCCATCAAAGCGAATTGCTCCAGATGCTGCGCCGAACAATCGACATTGGCACCCACATCGAGCATCACCGCGCTCCCCGTCAACGTCGGTAACATCGTGGCAATCGCCGGTCGCTCGACGCCCTTGATCAACCCCAACACGAAAAACGCCGACACCATGCTGGCGCCCGTGTTGCCCGGGCTCACCACTGCATCGGCCTCCCCAGACTTGACCAACTCGGTCGCAACCCAGATGGAGGAGTCCCGCTTCTTTCGCGCCACGGCGGCCGGCGACTCGTGCATCTCGACCACTTGCGGCGCATGGTGGATGGTGATCCGTTCGTCGTGACAGTTGAGTTTGCGGCATGCAGCGGTCAGCTCATCTTCTCTGCCGACCAGGATGATGCCGACACCCAGCTCCTGCGCGGCTTGCATCGCGCCTTCAATGACCGGGGCCGGTCCGTGGTCTCCGCCCATCGCATCGACGGCAATCTTCATATGCGGTGAACGGTCCACGGATAGAGAGGTGAAGAGTCGTGTAGAGACGCCCTGCCGGCCAGGCCCTGAACGGCCTCACGCATGACATGGCGTCGGATCGTGATCACGGTGGACGATTGTACCCGAATCACGTCAGGAAAATAAAACTCAGCTAGGATTCCTCGACGACGATCACGGCCTTGCCCTTATACGTACCGCAGTTCATACACGTATAATGCGGCAGTTTCAATTCGTGACACTGCGGGCACAGCGAAAACCCTGGAGGAACCAGCCTCATCTTGGCCGTTCTCCGCATATCCCGCCGAGATCGTGAATGTTTATGTTTTGGATTTGCCATGACGACTCCTTCAACGGGCACATGACCCGGTTAGCAAACTACGCGTTTCCACTCTGGGATTGGCGCCCCCGCAACATGCGGAACGGACTGGGCGCCTGCTCAGGCGGGCAACCACAGCGGCGCTCGTTCAAATTCTGTCCACATTGGGAGCACAGTCCGAGACACTCCTCTCGACACAAGGGCTGCATCGGAGCGGCCAGAATCACCTGCTCACGCAACATCGGGGCCAAATCGAGATGGTCCCCTTGGTACCAATACATTTCGTCTTCTTCGTCGGCTTCCTCCACAGGCTCGACCGGTTGCGCGTCGCGTCTCGCACGCTTCCGGCCCTGCTCTGCCGGAGCCGATTTAGAGGGAGCGCCGACCTGCGGAAGATACTCTGCATAGAGATTGACGTACAGAGGATCAGCATAATCCGCAAGACACCGGACACACTGTCGGATTGCCGTGCCCTCCAGCGTGCCGGTCACACTGATCGGACCGTCCTGCCTGGCGAGTTCCAGGTGAATATCGAGCGATCCCTCGAACGTGTCTTCCGACTCATTCAAACCCAACTGTGCCCCTGTCGCCGCACACGACACAGTCAAGCCATCCGGGCCGATATCGGCAATCGCTGGGTTGAGCATATCCATGGGCATGGTCATCACAGAAAGCACTGCCGCTAACCGAGACGGACGAGAGACTACGCCGCCGAGTGATCCAAGACGAACCAACAGCAACCCCTCGCCTTACCGCTCTTCTGCGAAACTGACCAGCGCAATCTGTCGCGCCCGCTTGACCGCCACCGTCAACACGCGTTGGTGCTGCAGGCAATTGCCGGAAATGCGGCGTGGGACAATCCGTCCCCGCTCGGTCAAAAAATTCCGCAAGAGGCCGATGTCCTTGAAATCAATCGGGGCTTTGTCGACGCAAAACCGGCACGGTTTCCGGCGCTGAAAAAACCGACCGCCGCCCCCTCCGCTGTTTCCACGATCTCCTCGTTCCATGATCGCCTCCGTCTCCTACAACTGTTCGTCTTCGTATGAAGGTGGTTCTTCATGAAAGCCGCCGCCCTCGCCTCCGGCCTCGCCACGCTTCGGTAGAAAGGTCACACCTTGGGCCACGACTTCGTGCTTGCTACGTTTCTGGCCGTCTTCCGTCTCCCACCGGCGCTGCTGCAGACGCCCGTCGATGATCACCCCGTTGCCTTTGCTCAGGTATTGCCCACAATGTTCGGCCTGTTTGCCGAAGACGACGATGTCGATGAAGCAGACTTCTTCCTTCAGCTCCTCGCCTTGCTTGAAGCGTCGACTGGTCGCCAAGCCGAAACTGGCGACCGGCGTCCCGCTTGGCGTATACCGCAGCTCAGGATTCCGGGTCAGATTTCCGACCAGAATAACTTTATTGAACCCCGCCAACGGTGGCTCCTTGTGCGGCTGGTGTGGCCACGGGGGCGCCTCTGGGCGGAGCAGGCTCCTGCTCCAATTTCACCGTGAGGAACTTGATGATGGAGTCTTCAAGCCGATAGGCGCGTTCTAGTTCGGCGATAGTCGAACCAGGCCCCTGGAAATAGAAATACACGTAGGTGCCCTTCCGTTCACGCTTGATTTCATACGCAAGCTTCTTGCGGCCCCAATTCTCGGCCCGGACGAGGTTGGCGCCGTTCTTTGTCACGGTGCCCTTCATCTTTTCAATCAGCGCAGTGGTTTCTTCGTCGCTTAAAGTCGGACGAATAATGAACAGGGACTCGTAGAGCTCCATGCAGATTCCTCCTGAACAATGGCCCCCATTCGCAGATGGGAGCGAGGTGTAGGCATGCCGGTCCAGCCGACATGAGCCGTGGAAAATATCATACGAATTTCAAACCTGTCAACCATGCCGCTCCCCCGAGACGCTCTCTGATCGGTCGTTTCACAGCTCCGACCTTCCGGGATGAGGCGTCATGGATCCCCTTCCGGCATCATCCAATCCGTCAATGGTGAAACGTACGGCGGATTTTGGGTCAGACCGACAACTTTTGATGCCACATGTCCCAAACGACGCTGCGCTCCAAACGTCACGGAAAACCCTGCACCGGTGTCCTGGTCGAGAAATGTCTCCAGCGCTTCAATGACCGCATGACGACTGAGGTCTCGACCAGCCCGCTTGAGTGATTCGCCCAGCACCGATACGGCACCCTGGCTCATACGAGCAAAGCCGACACTTGTTACGGTAGCCTGCTCACTCAACGCCCGCAACGATGTCAGCTCCCGCTCCGTAGGAGGGTCGATCGGGGTTACGAGCACTACCCGCGAGCGAAGACCGGACGGAACGGTATGAGCGTGTGCGCCCACCATGCCGATCGCACTCAGCACAATCGGCGAAAGTTCCCGACGGGCAAGTTCATTGGCCATCGAGACAAGACCTTCTCCGTCTCCTATGAACAGGACGGCATCGATTCCCTGCTGTTCCAATTGCGTGACAAGAGCCACAACATCCTGGCGCCCTTTTGAATATTCATAATTCATGGCTAGATTCAAGCCATGATGCCGAACTTGCGCCAGCGCCCCCCGCAACGCCTCGCCGTTTCCTCCCCCGTTCCTATGCACGAGTGCCAAACGAGGCTGTGATGTGCCCGTGAGGGCCTTCGCTCGGGACGCAAAAAAATCGAGCAATGATCGGAATTGAAGATCGAAACCAGGCAAGGCATAAAATAGGGAAGGGCTAGGCGGATCATATAGCTGGGGGGATTGAGTCAGAGGAAAAATCGAGGGGATATGGTACTGCTCCAGGCGCTCACGGGCGCCTACCTCTCCCGCCGGCTCAAAGCTTCCCACGAGGGCGAAGACGTGATGTGTCTCGATGAGGCGAGCAACGGCCTGCTCCGTGAGTGCAGGCTCCCCCCGGGAATCTTCCACAATCAACTCGATGTGCCGGCCGTACACACCCCCCTGCTCGTTCAGACGCTGTATAGCCCCTCTCAAGATCGCGGCCACATCCTGGCCTATCCGTGCAAGCGGCCCCGTCAAGGGGAGCGCCGCTCCGACCGTGACAGCAGTCGCGGTCACTCCGAGATCCGTGTCCGACTCCCCTCCGATCCGGTTCAAATACGCGATCACCCCTGCCAATTGGTCGGAGGTTAGCTGATACCGCGGCATACTCGGGTGTAACGCATGGTGGGACGCATCAATGCCTTGCGTGATGGCGTTCGCCAGCCCCTCGTCCGTGTATCCGGGACGAGCCCCTCCGGCACTGACACCTTCCCGCGCCTGCCTGAGCGCCAGTGGCGTGAGAGGAGGGACTCGCAGCCCCCCCTCTTGCGTTCCCTGTCCACGGTGGCCATGACACCCCGCGCACCGAAAAAGAGTCGGCGGCAGGCCTCCCTTGACTCCCTCCAAGCTCACGCGAACATGATCCGCATGTCCGTCCGCGCCATACTGATAGAAATCGCGCCCCTGCCGCTCCTGTGGCGTGAGCGGATCGATCCATGCCGCGGTCGAAGGCCGCACCATACAACACACCACCATGAACAGGCCGACGGTAACACAGACTCTGGGCACTCGGAGCAGTCGACGAGCCATGATGCAGGACCTATTGAGCGACGTCAGAGGGAATGGGGTCGGGTCGGCCGACGGCAGCGTCGAGGCGTTCCATTACCATCGGAACAGAGGCCTCGCCGTACAGGCGCGTCCATGTCCCAGCGGCTTCGTTTCCAATGACCACGATGGCCGGATGGTCCGCTTTGTTCGATGCGAAGACCTGCAGGGATGCCAAAATGCGGGCGACATCTGCCGGGGTGCCGGTGAGGAAGCGCCATCCCTTCCCCGCGCCAAATTGCGCGGCATAGGCTTTGAGTCGGGACGGCCGGTCGTGGACGGGGTCGACAGTCACAGATAGTAGGGTAACCGGTTGGTCCGTTGCTCGTACCCGGTGGTACACACCGCTCAGCAACCCGGTTGCCGCAGGGCAACTGGTGTTACAGGTCGTGTACATGAAGTTGATGACCACAATGTTCCCCTTCACCAAATCCTTATAGAAGCGGTGCGCGATACCGTCTTGGTCGATCACCTCGACATCGGGAATGGAAGGCAGGGTGACATCGGACCAGGCCGGCGCGGCAACCGCGCTACACAACCACACCATCATCATGACGGCAACGTTCCTCAGCCTCATCAAGCACATGCCCTCATGGCTTTCCCGCCTCTCCCAGAGCCTCCGGAGAAGACGACATCGGTGGCCCGACCGTGAGCAGAACGGGACGGCTATCTGCAAAACGCACCTGCCTGGAGGATGATTGCACCAGCACCCGATATTCTCCCGCATGCGGAAAAGACTGTGTGATCACATAGTGTCCGGCGTGTTCTTCTTTGGCCCACCGTCGTTGTTGCCATGTGCCCGGCGGCTCGAAGAGCAATACCTGCACGTCATGGAGTCCCGTGACCGGCTCCTGAGTATCGGCATCCAGCAAGTCGAACGACAAGGAGGCTGGAACGTGCGCCGGCACGAGTTTGCCCTCAAACCGCACCTGAATACGTCCCGGTCGAGCGCTCGGCTCCCCGGCCGTGGACATCGGGGATTGCTGAACCGCCACCTGAAAACAGTGGGACACGCGAGGTTGGTCAAGTAACACGGGAACGTCGAATCGACCGGAGTGCGGAAGCGTCACGGTCGCCTGGTACACCCCGGGAGTCAGCTCTTTCAGGCTTCGATCCAGCACGAGGATGCCACGCGGCATCCGACGGTAATTCGAAAAGGTCCCCGTCGGAGCCATCATGCCTTCCTGATAATAATGGAGCGTCGCATCCGGTGCATTGGCGATCATCACGGCATTGCCTTCGGGTGTCGCGACAATCATAGGGGCAACACCCAGTTCCTGCGGCGCGGCACTCGGCGCTTGCCGTCCGGCCTGCACATCCAGTGGAGCCAGCTTTCCCTTCCGAGCCTCACGGAGATCGAGGAGGGTGAACTTTTCCGATTCGATGCCACGCACATAGGCATACCGTTGCGTGAACACGATTTGATCCGGATCTTTGACCACCTTCGTGGTGGCCGTCACCGTGTTCGTGGCGGTATCGATGATGGACAGGCTGCTCTCGACTTGATTGACGGCAAAGACAAAGCGCCCCTGAGGCTCCACAGCCAAGGCGACGACGCCCGGCGCCAGGGACATCTGAGCGACAGGGCGATGTGTCGAGGGATCAATCGCCACAATCTCCGAGCCATTGACCCCTCCGACGTACATCCGACGGGCAGCGCTGCTGTAAGTCAATGCCACAGGTGTCTTGCCGACCGGCACCGACGCCACAGGCGCCAAGACCTGGGTATCGATCACCGACACCGTGTCGCTCTGGCTATTCGTCACATACATGAATCGACCGTCGGGAACAGCCGCCAATGTATGAAGTCCTCGTCCTACCGTTATGGACTCAAGGAGCCTGTGGTTTTCCCCGTCAAGCACCGCTACCTGATGTGTTCCGTCCAGGCCGACCCAAAGCCGGCGGCTATCGGGCTCCCAGAGGATTCGTCCCGGGCGTGCTCCCTCTCCAACGGCAATGGTCTGGGTGAGCTTGCGGGTTCGCGTCTCGATCACCGCGACGGCGTCTGCATCCGGAATCGTCACATACAGATACGTCTGATCGGGACTGAGGACCCAATCCGCCCCGACACCTGGCAGCGTGACAAGACTTTCCAACTTGGTCGCGCTAAACTCCAGCTGCGGGTCGATCACCGATACCGTCTTGTCGTGATTCAGCGTCACAATCACATAGCGATTCAAGTCGATCTCGGCGCGGGCACTCAAGCGTCCACCGGCCAGCCGACGGACCTTCTCGTAGCAGGTGACTTCATCAGCCGCCATCTCAGAAGGCCGACCCGTCATCCACCCCTTTGGACGTATCCCCACCACAGGAGATCCACTCCTGGCATCCATGAGCGCGACCCTGACCGTGGCGAGTTGACCGGCGGTCAACTCCTTCCCGGTTCCCGATGCGCTGTTCAGAGGAGCAACGGTCAGCTCAATTGCGAGACCGTTCTGTTCATACCGTTGCACAGCAGAGGGCAGCGCAGACTCTGTTGCGCCAACTACCACAGGGGCTGCTGCGAGCAGAAAGGTCGGAATACTTCCGCTCGCCGCGACCAGGAAGTTGCGTATGGTTTGTCTCATGGTTGCGTAACCGGAGTCTCGTTCGACGCCTGAACTTTGCACAGGTCCGACGAGGCCACTTTGCTCGTCTCATACCCGAAGAGATTTCCGGCCCAGGCCCAATCCGGTTGATACGAGCGCAGCCCGGGGTTCTCCTCAACTCGGAAGATGCCCCACAATCCGCCGCCGAACATGAACCCCTCTTGCGTGCGGTAGAGATAGTCGCCCGGAACCTTACAATCCCCTCCGGCCGTTGTCAGAATGTTCACGTTGCGGCCCGGCCCAATGCCTCCGGCCGATCCGACTCGCGTCAGGCCATCCTGATTCCAGCCCATGGTTTTCGACGCATCGATCCATGGACTCGGCACCCAGTCGTGGCCGAAAACGGTGAAGCCGTGCTGCCGTGGATGCCCTCCTGGATGTACCACCCGGAACCGCACCGGCTCTCCGGCCTTAGCGGTAAAGATCGGCGTTTCAGGATCACAATATTTTTTCCCCATAAAATCAGCCTCGCACCGGAAATGCGGAACCGTGGAGCTCAAGACATTCGACCAATCGAACTGGCTCATCGTCTCCGGCTCATCGGCTGCATTGGCGCCTAATCTCGCCCAGAGCGGCTCCGAGCGATAGTTGAACCCCTTCTGCCCGGAATCTTCGGAGTCGTCCCCGTTCCGAAGATTGGGAATGGGCTGCCCATACTGCTGGACGCTCAGGTTGTCCTGATACAGCAGCACCATTTCTTTGAATCGATACAACTGTCCGGAGTCCACCTTGGGCTCGACGGGGCAGACCCGGTGTTTCAGATGTCTCCCCTGCCGGCCTGATGCCGACTCCGGCTTCCAATAGGTCACCACCGCTTCGGCGTTGCCCGTCGACGGCACGGTCTCCCAGCGCGAGCATTGCGGCTCGATGAGTAAGGCGCCGATCGCCCCGTGGGACGCATGTTTGATGACATCTCCCATATCCTGCAAGCCGATGGCTCCAAACTCATGCGGGATGCCCACGATGCGAGTCCCCTTCTCATTGGTCACGATGTCGCCGGCGTACCAGAGGTAGGTCTTGCTGGCACCCGGCGCGACGGTGGAATCATCATTGAGTCCCACATGCGCACCGTCGCTCTTCAGCAGGTTATAGTCCACCAGCTGGGGGTGTAATCCGACCCGGCTCGACGAACGTACCTGATTAAACGAGAACCCCGAGACGATCGGGGGTACCATGTTGTAGCTCCAGGTTTCCGGATGATCGGGGCCATCCTGCATGACCGCAGGGAGGTGGTTGGTCAGGGTGACACGGATGCAGTCGCCGGCCCGGGCGCGAAGGATGAGCGGCTCCGACCGCTTGCTCCCCGATCGCAGCATGGCTTTCTCGCTGGATTCCACGAAGATAATCGCATTGGGATCTGCAATACCGAAATGCTCGTTGTAGAACAGCTTTCCGCCTGGTAACAGGTCCTTGGCCAACCAGGCTTCCACCTCGTAAGAGCGGGATAGCAAGGTCTGACCGCCCTTCTGACAGAACGCCTCCAGCGCATCGGTCGGCGCGGCGTTCGATCCCGCGTCATCACCGGCGTCGTCATCTGAGACCTCCAGCCTTTCGCGATCCAACAGCTCGTCGAGATTCTGCATGAACGCCGACGCCAGGACATCATGCGTTTTCTCCGTATTGCCCGGCAAGCGAACAAGGCCCTGTTCATCCTCCGTACGGGGATAGACACGCATCAGTCCCCACTGACCATCCCACAGATTGTCCGTCGCGGCTGAGGAGTAGAGATGATCGATCGGTTTGCGCTCGCCTGCTCCGCCGAGCGATTTGTTTCCATCGCTTCGGCCGAACGGCATAAAATCCACCACGCGATCGTTGAATTCGAAATGCTCGGAAATCCCGATAGTCTGGGCATTCACATAGCCTGTGTTCAGACTATCCGGCTGGGCCAGCCATTTGGAGCCATGCATCGTGAAGACATGTTGTTCCTCCTGGGCTCCCTGAATCAGCCGAATCTGAACGTGATCGCCTTCATAGGCTCGCAGGAGCGGTGTCGCCGGATCACCTGGCGTACGCCCCTTACCGATAGGCTCGGTAAACAGACGCTCGTCTACAGACTTTTGTTCCTTATGAACAGTTGAACTGAACACATGCGCCAGATCACCGCGCTCCTGATCGACGGGCAACTGCGTGAACTGATTGCCCGCTTTGTCCTGCGTCGCGATGCGCAACGGAATCGGTTCGTTCCTGTAATTGATCAATTGGGTGCCGGGATCTTTTGTCGAGATGCCTTCCGGCACAGGAATACGGCCGGGGAGAATAGGCGTCTGTAACCCACCTTCGATCTGACTCGGTGGGTTCACCGGTTGATTCTCCTTGTCGTAGACAATCGCAAAATCCGCAAAGGCCAGATTGAATTCCCGGCCGGTTCGATCGGCGTCGATACTGCCCTTGGAATCGAGCGCGTCACTGCACACGACCCCGTCCTTGCCCGGAGTGATGCAGGTCTTACCGTGACTTCGCACGATCACGTTCGCGGCATAGGAGGTCGGACCGCCGTCCTTGCGCCCATTCACCGGCTCAGGAACACCTGTGGCATCGGTTCCCCCCATCACTCGGCCATCCGGGAAATACCATTTTGAATTTCTCGGCTCGACCACCAGCGCGGCATAAAACCCGTGGTGCTGATGCGAACTCGGGCCGAAATGGTCGTGAGTGAACACCGTGCGCATCGTGCGATCTTTGGTGCCCTTGTCGCCAGGCTTTCCGTTCAGCACCGGGTCCGCCCACCATCGCTGCGTCGTGGTCTGCGCTCCACACCAGGGATGACCGACAGGATCGTGATCATCTGCCTCTTTTCCGGTGATATCGCTGCACAGACCGCGGGAGTCCCCTGCCATGGCGCCGTTCTCAGTGGCTCCGAGTTGTCCTTTACGAAGGAAGAGCCGATGGGTGCGAGGCTTGAGCCGCTGCGCGGGATTCGTCTTGTTGTAGGCCTGGATTCTTTCCCGCACTTCATCGGCAGCCAAGGTGCCGTCTTCATAATTCCATCCATTGCCCGATCCATCCGATGATGTGACGTCGAACTTCACCAGATGAATGTGCTGACCGATCGTATCGGTCGGCGTATAGACTTGAAAATCATCCAGGTTGAGATTGCTCGGGATCAGATTCGTTGCGTGAAAAACCACGCACTCCCCAGACTGCGCCCGGAAGAAGAGTGGCTCGGTGGGACGATTCCCGTCCAAAGTTTCTTTGACATCTTGCTCCAAGACCGGGAAACGGGCTTGCGGGTCATGCCAGCCCGATTTATTGACCGTCATATTCATCTGGATATAGACGGCACGATATTCGCGCGTCTTCACATCATGAACATGACCCTTTTCGTCAACGAACTGCTTGGGGCAAGGGTTTGAGAACGGGGCTCCTGACTTCCCGTCTCCGCGCTCGGCATCGGCGACATTCCCCCCACCGTTCACATGGAACAACACCCGCGTTCCGTGAAGGTCATCGCAGACGCCGTTGGAAAGACAGGTCACATAGCCAGGTGCTTCCCAGTTATAGGGGGTATACGTCCAGCCCGGAGCGCCGGGGCGAACGGCAGAAGTGCCGTTGACCTGAGCCATTCCGGCATGAAACTTCATCGCCCGTTGTTCGTTGGGCGTGCCGGCGGTCGAGATCACATCTAATTTTGCCGTGACCAATTCACGCGCCAATCCGACCAAATCCTTATCGGCATTCTGTGTGGATACGCGCGAAGCAATATGAGCCGACTGCTGTCGTCCTTTATCAAATAGGTCATTGTTCATCGGCGGAGCCTGTTTCATCTCCTGAGGCCCATGCGCATCCAGGGCGTCATGTACCGTGCCGTCGGCCACCACGTGGCGGCGAAGCGTGCCCACATCGTCTCCGCCTTCCAGATCAAGCGGCGGTTGCGGGGGCCGATGGCCCGGTTTCCCGGCAATGTAGAACGGGTAGCCTCGAAAACTCTTTGAACTATCTTCAATCTCTTTTCCATCTTTGGTCTTTTGCGTCACTACCATCGGCATAGGAGGTAATGGAGTACGCGGCAATGGAACAATGGCGGGGTTCGGCGTCCCTTCTTCGATTTCGGCATCGGGAAGATTGCGCCACCGAGGATTGTTGTTGGTTTCGCTGATCGTTTCTTGAGGGTCAAATGCTCCCTTTCCGAACAAACCATCCTCAAACACGTCGTGTGTCCGCCAAAGTTCCCACATCCCTTGCGCAAAATGGGGATAGAGGTGGCAATGGAAAATGGAATCACCTGGCCCGAGATTCCGGTTGCCGGACCCGCCGTAATGCACCTCGTACGAGAAGGTCGTACCAGGTGAAATCGTCTGTGAATCCAGGTAGTGCGAGAGAGGATCGTGCTTGTCTTCGACCCATTGGTGCGCATGTAAATGGAACACATGGGTTTCTTTGGGGCCCGCATGCATGTTCCGGAAGCGGACCGGGTCGCCGAGATAGGAGTGATGCACATTAGACGGATCATCAGGATACCGCGCCCGCGTGACGAACCGTCCATTGCCGTCCTTCTTGTACGTCCCGTCTTTCTCCCGTTCGTATCCGACCACCATCGCCGGATCGCCGTTGACCCAGGAGGTGAGGAAAAATTCTTCGAGTTTGCATTCCACACAATCCCGCGCCGGGCCAAGCTTGTTCCGATTGGCCACGACGAGAGATCCCACACCAGAGGCGCCGTAGTTGATCCCCATGCCGTCGCGGAGCGAATTCAGGGGAGAGCCTTCTTCTCTGAGTTCGTCGAAAGCTTGCACGGCAGTGATCTCATCGTGAAAAATCACGGTAAATTCACGATACGGTCTCCCGCAGGCATTGCCCTCACCCATTTTTTCACAACCGTCCTCTCGATCGATATCGACCACCGCATTCAGATCCGAGTGGACAAGTTCGCAGCGGCGACGGTCTTGCGGATTACACTTGAGCATATTCAGAATCGGGTCGCCCGCATGTGGCTCGCTCTTATACGTCGCGTCATAGTCGATGATCGGCTGGCCGAATTTCGTCGGCTGCGCATGGCTCGCCGCGCTCAAATCTTCATGGGTCACCTGGGAGCGATACCACTTCGCGCCCCTTGGTTGCACATTAATCGCGCCGAACAGGCCTAACCCGACCTGTCCACCGTCTCCCTCGCCACCGGCAGGCGCCCCCATGGAATAGAGGAAAAATGTCCCTTCCTTTTTGGCGTACCAGGTGTAGGTTCTGGTTTCACCGGGTGCCGCCAGTGCGCAGAGATTCGCGCCAAAATCGCTTCGGTTCGAGGAGCATCGGCCGTCTGTCTTCTTGCCGCTTCCATCGTGCCATCCATTACGACCGACATTCGCCCCCTGAGAATCGATAGAATCCACCAGACTTAATCCGTTCACATGCATGGAGGCGTGCCGGGTAGACGGTTCGTCGCTGTCGCTGACAGCCGTCACTCGCTTGTCCGGCCGGGTAAGCCGTTTTTCCGGATCAAGCATGACTTCCTGACCGTTCGTTTCCGGAGAAAGCAGGTTGGTGAACGTGACCTGCAAGCAATCTCCTTCATTGGCCCGAAGTACCAACGGGCGTGGGCGCTTGTCGGATCGCAATTTGACGTTTCCGGCTAGGTCGATATCGGCAGGCCCGTGCTGAAGGGAGATCGACTGTTCCTTCTCGTCCGACCAACTATCCAAATCTCCATTGAGGAGATCTTTCTCATCGGTAGGAACAACATCCCGCCGCAACGCATACATGATGCCGGCCGGATTAAATGCACCGAACCGGTTGTAGTAATACACCTGGTCCAACGCCACCACCTCAGCCGTGATGGTCCGCTCACAGGCCGGCTTCACCACTTGCTGGGATTCCGGCATTTTCGGCTTGGCACAGCCCCACCAGATGAGTGACAGGCTGAGAATCGCCGTGGTTTTGATGACCACCCCGATTCGAGACACATTCCACCCAAGACTTGTTCGAACGGGACGAACCACGCTCACAGGCGTTTTAGCGATCACATGAGAAGGCGTTAGAACGAATTCATCATCTCGCATGGTCTAAATCTCCACTGGCCTCACTGATGACGGTGACGCACTATTGAGTGCAGGAAAACGTCGGCGTTGAGCCTCCCGGCCAAGGTGTCAGGCGAGGGATATTGGGCAACCCGCTATCGGGAAGTGCCCATCCGTTCGCAAGAAACGCTAAACATTGAAAATTCAGCGCAGGCTGAGCCCCGCCTTGCACGCCGGTTGGTTCCGGGAAAATATACTCTCCGACCGGCGCCACATAGGCACCGGCCGTCAGACCATGTGCAGCCTTGGGTGCGCTCGGCACATCGCTACCGTCCGGCAGTGGCACAGGATCGTCGATGCGCACCATCAGCTCACGCGTGGCACCTCTCAGATTCCCGTTGAGATCAAAGAGTGTGGCGGCTGTTAAGGGAGGCACATATCGAAACCGACCAAACACCGCCTGGTCCTTTTCCGTGCTGTGGAGCAAGCGGACCTTGGGCATGCCTCCGGGCGCCACATCCACAGCGTAGACACTGACACGCCGGCTTGGATCCGTCGTGAATCCTTCAACCTTCAAACGGTCCTGGCATTCGGCAGCAGCGCCGCAATCCACCACTGGCCCCCTTGTTCCAAGCAGTGACTCCTCCAGACTCACATAGGCACGTCCACCGGGTTTGGTATAGATGCCCACATTGGCCACCAGAGTATGCACGGACAAAAAGTCTCCCTGCGCGTCACGCGCTCTCGTACCCGAAAAGGTGATGTAATCGCCGACTCTCACGGGCGCCTGCTTATTCGCATCACACAACGGACAAGCCTTAATTGCGTTATTTCCAAATTTAATCGGCGGCACGAGATCCACGGAGTCCATGACGAAGGTGAGCTCCGCGGGTCGATTTTGATTGGGACAGTGCGCGTCGTTGGCCGCCCGCGGCACACACATGGGGAACCCGGTCAGAGCGTGCACCGTGGGATTGCCTTGATCGACAGTAAAGCGCGGATCAGGGTAGCGAGAGTTCGGATCATCCATACCGATGGGTGGCGGCGGCGAATTCGGCTTGCCGTAACGACCATCCCCCGAAAAGGGGTCCGAGGCATCCAATGCAGGATCATTCAGGCGGATACGCGCATCACCGCCGCCACACGCCACGGCTGTCGCGCTTCCGCCCACACACATCATGCCGGTTGCGGTATCGATGTGATGAATGAAGCCGGCGCCGCTATTCAGCGATTGTTGCGAGATACTGACCAATCCGGCGATATAGAGACCATTCACGATATTCCCGCTCACATCGACCTCAAATGCCGCCAGAGGAGGAAACTTATCGCTCAGCGCGAGCCCGGATTCTCCATACTTTTTAGAGACGCCCTGCGCGTTGTCGAACAGCTGCTGTGCGGTAAAATAGGCCGCCGGCAATTGGATCACGAGATTTTTTGGCAACACCACATCCACGCCATTGACGGTCAGCTTCGCGCCGGACAGCGGATCCGCAGGGCTATCGAGCGTGAAACGTTGGATGTGTCCGATTATCTGAAAGGGAGTCACGACCTGTGAGAGCGCGGCGCGCGGCGAGGCCATGCCACATAAGACAAGTACACCGATCATCCATGTGGTGACAGTGGACGGTACACGCATCGAGAGTCCTCCTCCTGGAAGCAGAGCCACCTAGTATCAATGTGTTCAACGCAATCAAGGCCCGGAGAGCAGCAACTCGCACGAAAGCAGTACGTAAGGGATGCCCGCTGCGTCCGAACTAGGCCGGGCACGAGATACTAGATTGCACAATACTTGCCAAGCCATTTCCCATCAGGGCTCACGAAAAATCACATACGCAGACATCACGCGAATAACGCGTACTGCTCATCAAAGTCCTGGAGCTGCGGCTTGCACGTCGTCACCAATAGCCTGATTGGCGTGATACTCCCACATTCATCTTGGGTGAACGCACATGACTCCGGATGAGACGCGGAGCATACGCACGTCTACGTGAAGCGGAAGACGGTGCCTTATCACTTTGGATACAAGGCCGTATTGGAATGGATACAGAACGGATTCAATCGGCGTGACGACGAGTGATGCAGTGGGTACTTTCGGTGGTTCACGATCGTTGGATGATCGCGGCAACCCCCTCAGTATTTTTTCTTGAATTGCGGAGGAGCATGGCTCGGAGGCGTGGGACGAGGGCCCGGCGCACCTGACGGCGGACGCGCTGCACCAAATCCTCCGTATCCGCCATACCACCCAAACCCCGCTGGCCCATATGCTCCGTAGGGAATACCGTAGTAACCGAATGGATGGCCCCAATAGCCCGCGCCATACCCAATCCCATACCCATAGCCGGGACCAGGCCAATAGGCATAATTTTGGGCGCCCGCGTATCCAGGATCGAGCATGAAGTCTTGCTGAGCGAGCCGTTGCGATTGATGCACGGACTGGGCACAGGCCGACATCAATACTACAGCACAGAGCACCACGGCAGATCCGCAGAGGCTCATAGGTGCGGCTAGATGCCGCTGTACAATTCGTCGATGCATCTCGTCGATCTCCTCTCCGAATCAATACCTTTTCTGAAACTGCGGCGGGGTATTCGCGGGCAGGGACGGACGAGAAGCCGGCGCACTCGCTGAAGGACCGGCACCGCTGGGCGTCCCGCCCGACCATCCATATCCCGGACCATAATACCCGAATGGATTCCACCACGGTCGCGCCCCAGACCAGATCCAAGATTCATCGGCAAAGGCTCCCGTCATGGGACGACTCCATCCTTCTACCCGCTCACTTTGATGGGAGGACTGGGCACAGGATGTGAGAAATACGATCATGGATGCAGCAACAAGCCTGGGGCAGCATCGCATAGAGACAGATCCTTTCAAAAGTGATAGGACAGGCCCATGAAGACTTGATTGGCTCGGTACGTCCCGTCGAATCCCCCCACAGGACCAAAGGCTCCGCCAAAGCGGACTGTCGTATCGGTATACTTATATTCAGTAAATAGTGCGATTTTCGGCGTGATGAACGCCCGCACACCGACGAGCACATTGGCACCGAAGGATACTTGTGAGTCGCTCTCGGTGGTCGCAGACCGACCAAGATGCGCCACGAGGATCGCCGGACCTCCACCAATGTACGGCTGCCAGGTTAAGCCCGGATATCGCAGCACCACATTCGCACCGATGTTCGTGACCGAAAGATGGATGCCCGGCACGTCATCAAGATTCTTAATGTGCGGCGTGCTGTGAGAAACATCTACTTCGATTCCCAGAATCCCATGATTCGGGAATACCCCCAATTTACCGCCGAACGCGGGACTGGTTTTGAGATTGAAATTGGGAGCTTCCAATCCAGCAAGGGAACCGCTCCCTCGGACATTCCGGATCGGGTCCGCGAAGTTCGCCCCAAACTGAGCTGCCGCATACCATTCAGCGTGGGCAAAAGGGGAAGCAAGAAGGAAAAGGGTGGCCCAGACCAACCCGATGCTCAGCCCGCGGGAGACACAAGTCATCAGCGCCATGGCATTCCTTCCATGGGCGAGGCGTTCTCTGATCATACCAGGCAGCCAACGCAACAGACTGGACAACTTTGCCCTGCTCCCCTGAGCGATGTCGAATGCGTGCGGGAAACGATGAGGCGTAACGGAGACTCGATGGAATGCGTGCGAAGCCCTGCGGTCCGCAGCGTGGAGCACCGCGGCCAACCCGGTTGGGAAACGCGCTAGGGCTCGTTCCGTGCAGAGGAATTGTACAACCGATAGAGCGCAAGCCCACCGATCACGGCGATGCCCAGGCCTACCAATGCGTGGGTCCCAAACCCCAGCGGTCCAACGAAGAACTCCGCCACGCGAGGTACGGCCACCGTGGCAAGGAGGACCAATGCCAGCGCGATGAGGTGAATTCGTAGATAAATCGGTTCGCCGGGTTTGCGCATACCTGAGGTCACGTGATCCAACACGCAGTGTACGAACTCCGACGCCATTATTCCAGCCCCGGAGGAAGCACCACGCCGCACATCCAACGCGTTAGTCCTGAATGACGCGTTTCGTGTCGTCCAGGTGTTTGTTCAAATAGGGCATGAACGGCGTGCCCCCGGTCCCGACCGAAGTAGGATTGCTGGCATGCGACTGTTGTTGGCGGAAGATATACCGCTCAGCGTAGTCCAGATGAATCTGACGGAACTGGGCCAACAAATCCACGCAGCCGCTATACGCCCGCCAGAGTTCGGGGTGCGTCGATTTTCTGTCGCGGGCATACCCGAACAACAATGGCCGTCCTCGCGCGTCCGTGCGCGCTTCCAGTGCCGCCAAAAATGCCCGGTGGCGCGGAGGCATGTACTCGCGCATTTCGACCAGATACTGCGTCAGTGGATCCTCGGCATGGGGCACGCCAAGCCCCGCATCCAGGGCTGGCACAATCGAGCTTTGCGACCCCGTCTCACCGCGGAACTGTTGCGGCTGCCCGGCATACTCAGCCACTCCTGCATAGATGAGCCCATTCGGCAGCGCCTGACTGTTCTTCCAGCCGTGAATGTACGGACGCACACGACTGTAATAAATGTAGGGATCACATCGTTCGGGCATACGCAGCAAGGTCTCGCGCATGGCTTCCTGTGCCGTCGCAAGCATTTCCAATCCCGCCAACACGGCATCCACGCGATCGTCCAACGCCGCGTGATGCGCCTGCAGCAGCCCCTGCAATCCAGGCCCCGCCTTCGCCTCAATATCGATGTGAATCAGCACAAACCACTCCTCATCGAGTCCGCCGAGGAAGTTCTGCAACAACACGATATTGCCGAGCTCAATGGGCTTCTGGGGGTCAAGCCGCCGCCAATTGTGCAGTGCGTAGGAAGCATAGGACAGCACGGGCGGACGACCGAGCTGTTGGGCCACCCCGAACCAGGGACGAGCGAGACTCGCCGGCAACCGATCCGCAGGATGGTCGGGGTCTTCCCACACATAGGCATGACTGACAAACGACAGGGCCCGCATCACCGACCGAAAGACATCCAGACCCCATTCGTCCGCCACCGCGCCCATGACTTCATCGCGATCCTGGATGAACCGACGTACCTGTCGCGCGCTGAGAAGTTTGGGCAGTTCCGTACCGATCTGGTTCAGAATCGGCTCTTCCGGCAACTGGTCTACGGGGTCAGTCGCGGGAAGAAATCCGCGGGCGGGTGAAAGGTCAAACGTCGAGGGTACCAGCGGGGGTAGAGATGAGGTCGTCATGGGCGCTCCTGCACCGGATGCTGATCCCTTACTGTACCATAGGCCGAGTGCCGTCTGATGCTACCTTCCCGCTCTCCTGCCGACTGAGCAAGTCACTCTTTGCTCGCAGCCGACTGTGGAGTCGTACGGATCCGGCGCGTGCCGCCCTGTGAATGGAGCCGTCACGGACCGACTGCACGGGCGGTCAAGAGAAGATCGAGAGAAGCACTGGCGCAGCATTGCCACATTGGCGTGTCGGCCGCAACGACCAGTCCGGCATGTTTATGCGCCCTCTGCCTTTTCCCGCACATTGAACTGATTCATGGCAGTTGCGATATCGCGGTTGAGCAGCAGTTCGAGGGCATCGACCGCCCGTTCCAGGCAGGGCTCATACGAGGCGCGTTCTTCCAGGGAGAGCGGCTCCAGCACATAGTCCGCGGTATCTTGCCTCGGCGCCGGTCGGCCCACGCCGATCTTCAGACGGACGAACTGCGGCGTCCCCAGCGCTTCGATCACAGACTTGATACCATTGTGACCACCGCTTCCGCCGTCCCGCCTGATGCGCAAACGGCCTGGTTCCAGATCCAGATCGTCGTGCACGACAACGAGGGCATCAGGGGTAAGACCGAGCTCGCGAAGGAGACCTTTCAGGGGAGGACCGCTGAGATTCATCCAGTCGAGTGTTTCGGCCAGCTCGACGAGTTTGGAGCCGGCGCGACCCGAGCCTCGCTGGGCCGCGCCCTTCCTGGTGAGACGTATCGACCAGCGCACCGCCGCCCGTTCGATCACCCAGCAGCCGATGTTGTGCCGGGTCTCGGCATACTCAGCTCCGGGATTGCCCAATCCAACGAGCAGGCGCAACGCAATTACTTCTTCTTCTCGGGTTCCTTCTTGGCTGGGGCTGCCCCTGCCTTGGGTGCAGCCGCTCCGGCCTTGGCGTCACCCGCCTTACCGGCTTCCGCGCCAGCCGCGCCTTCAGCCGCAGCTTTCCCCTTGGCCGCCACTTCTGGTTCCTTCGCGCCCTCCGCTCCGGCTGCACCGCTGGCAAGCAAGGATTCCAACTTGGCATCGGTCATCGGCGCCGCCACGCTCACGACCATGTGGTCGGGATCATCCAGGAAGCGCAAACCGTCTGTTTTCGGAATATCCTTCAGGTGGATACCTTCATTGATCTGCAATTGCGAAGCATCGATCGCGATGAAATCCGGCAACACAGACGGAAGACATTCAACATGCAATTCGCGCAAGGCCTGATGCAGCACGCCGCCTTCTTTCAGGCCGATCGGCTGACCGCCGGTTAGATGGATGGGGACCTTGACGCGAATCGGCTTATCCATCGCGACTTCAAAGAAATCCGCGTGCAACACGCTACCGGCAATCGGATCAACTTGGAAGTCTCGCAGCAATGCCGTCCGCTTCGCTTTGTTTTTCGCCCCGTTGATCGTGAGAGAAATGAGCGCCGTGGTCCCTGCCTGAGATCGCAAAATTTTCACTAACTCATCCGGCTTGACGGACAGCAGCAGACATTCTCCCTGCCCATACAAGACCGCCGGGACCCGACCGGCACGACGAAGTTGACGTGCGGGGCCCTTGCCTCCGCCATCCCTGCTCTCAACGGTTAACTCGAATTTCATGATGCTCCTCCTCGACCTGTCGCTCGACGCGGACGGCCTACACGAATAACGAACTGACTGATTCATCCTCATGGATACGCCTGATGGCTTCGCCGAACAGCGGCGCCACAGACAACAATTTCAACTTCGGGCACTTCACTTCTTTCCCGCGCAACGGAATGGAATCAGTCACCACCACTTCCGTCAGACCGGACTGCTGAAGCCGTTCCAAAGCAGGCCCGGACAGCACACCATGCGAGCAGCCGGCCCAGACTTCACGAGCGCCTTTGTCGAGGCAGGCTTGCGCCCCCTGCACGATGGTGCCGGCTGTGTCGATCATATCGTCGAGCAACAGAGCACTTTTGCCCTCCACATCACCGATAATATTCATGACTTGGGCCTGGTTCGGTCCCTCGCGCCGCTTGTCGATGATGGCGAGATTGGCCTGAAGCCGTTTGGCAAAGGCCCGCGCGCGCTCCACGCCACCGGCATCGGGAGACACCACGACCAAATCCTGAATTTTGCGTTTGGTGATGTACTCCAGCAACACCGGTAATGCGTACAGATTGTCCACGGGAATATCGAAGAACCCTTGAATCTGGCTGGCATGCAGATCCATCGTCAGCACGCGGTCCGCGCCGGCGGTGGTAATGAGGTCTGCCACCAATTTGGCTGAGATCGGCACGCGCGGCTGATCTTTACGGTCCTGCCGGGCATACCCGAAATAGGGAATCACCGCGGTAATCCGGTTGGCCGACGAACGCTTCAACGCATCGATCATGATGAGCATCTCCATGATCGAATCATTGACGGGCGCACAGCAGGACTGAATCAGAAACACGTCCGCCCCACGCACGTTCTCCTCGACGCGAACCCGGATCTCCCCGTCACTGAAAGACGAAACCGTCGCGGCGCTAATGGGCAGATCGAGATACGTTCCAATCGCGCGCGCAAGCGCAGGATTGGCGTTGCCCGAAAAGAGCTTCATTTCCCTGTTCATTCCACCCCTTCGATGCGGTACGTGGCGATTAACGGTGCTGGTCGAGTTCGTACAACACGGTGGGCACGGACAGGACTCTGAGTCAATCTCCCTGACCTCGTGCACTGCCTGAACAAGCAGACGCCTACCGAAGCTCAGCACAATAACGAAATGTCCCGGAAGTTGTCAACCAAATGAACCACGGTGGAGGATCCGGCAGCGGGGTGGGACGGAGGGAATAACGGTGTCCAGTGAAAGATCGGCCAGGCCGCCAGCAGGCTCCTTCCTGCCAGGCCATTGCTCAACCCGAAACGCCCTATGACAAGGCAGTCGCTTCGGGGGCGCGACCAGCCGGGACGACATACACCTTTCTCTGCGGATCGGCAGCACACACCATTGCAGCCTGCTTGGCCGCTGTTTCGTTTTGAAACACCCCGAACATGGTGGCGCCGCTTCCGGACAGGAGGGCAACCTCGGCCCCTAGACTGACGAGTTGGCGCTTCATCTGGCCCAGCACCGGATGTTGAGCAAAGACGGGCACCTCAAAGTCGTTCTCCACCAGGGGAATAATCTCTGCCCAATCCAACGTTGGGCGGTTCTCCAACTGCTGCAACGAGTCGGAAAGTGGCCGCACACCTTGGCGAGTGGCCGCGAGTTGTTGATAGGCCCATTTCGTTTCGACCGGAAATCCCGGGTTAACCAGCACGATCCACCGCTGCCCGGTAACCTGTACCGGACGAACCACTTCACCCCTTCCTGTCACGCAGGCGGCAGGCGCCACGAAGAAGAACGGCACATCACTCCCCAGTTGCTGTCCCACCTCGGCCATCTGCTGAACCGACCAGCCCAACCCCAACAGTCGGACAAGGCCCAGGATGGTCGCCGCCGCATCACTGCTGCCGCCCCCCAATCCGGCCCCCAGAGGAATCCGCTTTGTGAGCGTAATGGAGAGGTCGATCGGTCGATCCACCCGCTCAAGCACAAGCTGCGCCGCACGGTAGACGAGATTGCTGCGGTCGACCGCCAACGCGGCATGATCACAGCGCAAGGCGATCTGCGACGCTGCGGCAGGCCGCATGGCAAGGGTTATTTCATCGGTGAGACCGACCGTATGCATCAGCGACCAAATGGCATGGAATCCATCAGGCCGCCGGTCAAGGACCCGGAGAATCAGATTCACTTTGGCAGGGGTGACAACACGAAGACTGGTAGAGTTCACTCGCAGATCACTGGGGCGGCGCTAATCCCGGCCTCCTTTGATTTCGTATTTTTCGAGACGGTACCGGAACGACCGGGTATTCAATCGCAGGAGGCGCGCGGCGCGCTTTTTGACCCACTGACTCCGTTCGAGCGCTTTCAACAGCAGGTCCTTCTCAATCGTGTTGATCAGCCCCTCAAGATCCAGGCCGTCTTCCGGCAATTCGGTCGGCACAGTCTGGTGATGGGTCACCGGCTTGTGCAGCCACCCGCGAATATCCGCATCCGTCACCGACGATCCCGTCGTGAAGGCCACCACGCGCTCGATCACGTTCTCGAGTTCTCGAACGTTTCCTCGCCACTCATGCGCCAACAGTACGCGCATGGCCTCCTGGCTCATCGTCGGCACTGGTTTACCACTTTCCTTGGCAAATTTCTCTAGGAAATGTTGGCTCAGCAACGGAATGTCACCGCTGCGCATACGCAAGGGCGGGAGCTTGATCGGAATCACGTCGAGCCGATAATACAAATCTTCGCGAAACGCGCCCTCGGCAACCGCCTTCTCCAGATCTCGATTCGTCGCCGCGACGATGCGCACATCGACCTTCACGTCCTGCATGCCGCCGACCCGACGAAATTCACGTTCCTGAATCACCCGGAGCAGCTTTACCTGAATGGCAGGGGTCGTGTCGCCGATCTCGTCGAGAAAGATCGTCCCGCCGTTGGCTACTTCAAACAATCCGGCTTTATTCGACACTGCGCCCGTGAACGAGCCCTTCATATGGCCGAAGAGTTCGCTCTCCAGCAACGTTTCCGGTACCGCACTGCAATTGACGGTCACGAACGGCATGGCCGCCCGCGAACTGTTGAAATGAATGGCCCGCGCCACCAGTTCCTTGCCCGTCCCGCTTTCCCCGCCGATCAGGACGTTGCTCTTGGAGTCGGCCACCTTTCTGATGACCTCGTAGACCTTCTGCATCGCGTCGCTCTGGCCGATGATCTGGGAAAAGGACGACTGACTGGCCAATTCGCGTTTCAGCAGCATATTCTCGGTCGACAGCCGACGCCGTTCGATCGCATTGCGTATAATCAGTTGCACTTCGTCCACTTGGAACGGCTTGGTGAGGTAGTCGTAGGCCCCGTGCTTCATCGCTTCAACCGCCGATTCCGCCGACGCAAATGCCGTGATCACCAACACCACGGTGTCCGGCGACAAGGCCTTCACGGCCTTCAGCACATCCAGCCCGCCTGCTTTGGGCATCTTCAGGTCGGTGATGACGAGATCAAAAATCTCCTTCTGAATTTGCGCGATCGCCTCTTCGCCGTCCGACGCCACAGTGACGGCATACCCGGCCCGCTTGAGCATGATGCTCAGCACATCGCGCAACCCCTGTTCGTCATCGACGACTAAAATCTTTTCCACGGTTCCCTTCCTTCATGCCGCAACCGAGCCCCGGTTTCCGCAGACTGCGGAAGACACACGACAAAGCGTGCGCCGCTCCCGACTTCGCTCTCCACCTTGATCCACCCATCGTGCAGATCCACAATCCGGTGCACCTGGGCCAACCCCAACCCCGAGCCTTCTTTTTTTGTCGTGAAAAACGGGAGAAAAATCTTGTCGAAGTTCTGCTTGGGAATGCCTTCTCCGCCGTCCTGGAAGCTGATCTCGATGACATCGGAGCGGCGCCCGCCGACTTCCACCCGCCGCACCCCCGTGGCAATCGTCAGCGTCCCTCCGCCGGACATCGCGTCAAACGCATTCACCGCGAGGTTCCAGAACACCTGTTTCAGCTGATCCTGATCGACCTGCGCGACCAGTGCCGCGGGCGCCGTGCGGGAGACGATCGAGATCCCGGTTCGAGACTGCGCTTCATGTTGGATCAGATCCAGCGTATCGGCAAGGACTTTGTTCAAATCTTGTTCGGCAATATGCAACGCGGGCGGCCGCGCATATTGCAGAAACTCCGTGATGATGTTGTCGAGCCGCCTGGCCTCCCTAATGGCAATGTCCATCAACCGCTGGCTGGTTTCATCGGAGCCTACGTCCTGTCGCAACATCTGCATGGCTCCGGCCAATGCTCCGAGTGGATTACGTATTTCATGGGCCATACCCGCGGACATCTCTCCCAGGTTCGCCAACCACTCGCGCCGACGCATCTCCTCTTCCAGGTAGCGAATTTGCGTGAGGTCCTTGAACACCCCCACCAAACCACGTTGCATCCCCTGCTCCTGGAGCGGCGACAGGGTCATACCCAACACCAGACAACTGCCGTTGGCATGAAAGCAATCCACCTCAAAACGCAGAGGCGACAGCGACGTCATGTCTGTAGTCTGCGCTCCGTCCGTTGGGTGCCAATTGAAGACTTCCTGCCACAAACGGCCCTGCACATCCGCGAACGCATAACCGGTCACCTCATGCGCCGCGGGATTGAACGAGGTAATACGGCCCTCCTGATCGGTCGTAAATACGCCGCTGCTGATGCTGCGCACGATATTTTCGTGGAATACCTGGAGACGATTGAGCCCCTGCTCTTTCTCGCGTAAAGACTGATCGGCATGCCGAAGCTCGTCGGCCAGTACACTGCTCAAGAATCCAACCACCAGGAAGGCGAGCCCATACACTTCAAAGGTCTGCAACGCTTCGGGTCCTTCCAGCTTACTGGGGGGCAACCAGATGGAGGCGTTCAAGAGCCCGAAATATTGAACAGCCGTGATGGCCCCGAACAGCAGGGTACAACCGGCTCCCGTGACAATGCCGACACGCCGGTGCGGAACCAGGCTGGCCACCGTCACCGTGATGACATACAACACGGCAAATGGGCTCTCGACACCTCCGGTCCGCGCGATCAGCACGGTTTCGAGGAGCACATCGATTCCGACCTGCACCCAGATGAATGCCGTATACGCAGCGGCAGTCCTGAGCCGCCGTAGCACCAACGCGTAGAGGATCGTAATGGTGTAGGTAACGACGATGAGTGCGGTAAACGTGGGCGCTGACTCGCCACGCGTCGACTGAAACGCCAGGGATAATCCCAGCATCAACGTGACCAGGACCACCCGCAGCCCCATCAGCCAGTGGAGCCGCGTCTTCAACTCAGGCATGGCGCGCTCGCCAGCCGGCGTGGGATGCGCGTCAACAGCGTGCGCAAGCACGAGTTGCCGGGCGCCGGGCGATTCGGCGTCGGTGGACGGGACTGGGCAGGTTGAAGACAGCATGCCGGGCGCGTTGCCCTGATGGATGTGCGACGCACGGCCCTTTCGTCAGATCGGGCCGCGCGCCGGAAATCGGACGCGAGTGTGCAGCGTCGTTATTGGATGGCCTGCGCCATCGTGAAGATCGGCAGGTACATGGCGACGACGATAAACCCGATGATGGTCCCCAACACCACCATCATGATCGGTTCCAAAAGCGAGGTCAGTGTCTCGACGGCCTGATCGACTTCGTCTTCATAGAAATCGGCGATCTTTCCGAGCATGGCATCGAGCGCGCCGGTGGATTCTCCGACGGCGATCATGTGCGTGACCATTTTGGGAAATACGTTGCACTTGGCCAGTGGCTCGGAAATGGTTTTTCCGCCGCTGATACTCACCCGCGCATTCATGAGCGCTTCTTCGATCACCTTGTTGCCCGACGTCTTGGCGCAAATGCTCAGCCCTTCCAATAACGGCACGCCGCTGGTGATCAAGGTGCCGAGGGTGCGCGTAAATTTCGCAACGGAGGCTTTCCTGATCAAATCGCCGACGATCGGCATCTTGAGGAGCAGCCGGTCGATCACCACCCGTCCGTTCACCGTGGCATAGTAGCGCTTGATCGCGAAGATGGCGCCAGCCACCGCCCCAAACATGGCATACCAGAAGCTTTGGAAGAAATTGCTGACGTTGATGACGATCTGCGTCGGGCCCGGAAGTCCGACCTTGCCGCCGGACATTTCAGTGAACATTTGCGCAAACACCGGAATGACCCAGACCATCAACACGCTGATGATGACGACCGCCACACCAACGATCGCCGTCGGATAGACCATCGCCGACTTGATCTGGCCCTTCAGTTTCATGGCCTTTTCAATGTGCTTGGCCAACCGGGTCAAAATCGTATCGAGCAGACCGCCGACCTCGCCGGCATGGATCATGTTCACGTAGAGATCGTCGAAGACCTTCGGATGGCGCTTCAAGGCGTCAGAAAATGTGGAGCCGGCTTCCACGCTGTTCTTCACGTCGCCGACCGTTTCGCGCAGGACTTTATTTTCAGACTGGGTGGACAGAATATCGAGACATTGAATCAGAGGCAGTCCGGCATTGATCATCGTGCCGAATTGGCGGGTGAACACGACGAGGTCCTTATCCGTCAGTCCGCTCCCGATGTTCAGCTTAAACTTTCCGCCGCCTGACTTTTCTTCCAGGCTGGTGACCACAACCTGCTGCTTGCGAAGCTGGTCCACCGCCTCGTCTCTCGTTTTGGCGGTGAGTTCCCCCTTCTTCACAGCGCCCTGGCGAGTGCGTCCGACATAGGTGAATGTGCTCATAACGCGGTTTTCACTCCTTTGAACGCCAGGCAGGACACGTAGGTATGCAGCGGAAAACTATGATCGAAGTCTATAAGACGACCTAAAAACTGTCAAACAAATGCACGAAAAGGAACCGGCAGGACAGGGCGAACCACGCATCCCAGCAAGGCGACCGCGCGCGAGCCCGGATTCTTCATGCATGTCGTCGCGAGGTGTTCGAGACCGAAGCCCGCCGGAGCTTCTCGCAAGCGAGGCCGACGCAGACCTACTGACAGTTCGTCGAGGAGGCTGAACGAGAACTGCCCCGCCGAGTGAGAGCATCGGACGACGGAGCCGTCATTCATGAAAAGTCCGGGCTAGGCTTGACTGGAGGTGATACGGAAGTACCCGCGGGAAAGGTAGTGCAAGCCGGACATGAGCGTGACCCCGCCCATCAGGTAGACGAGCGGATCGAGGACGGCGAGATCGAGCCGCCGCGAGGCAAAGAACACGATCGCAATCAGGGTCGTCAGCTGGATCAACGTGGTGACCTTGCCCAGGACCGTCGGCGAGATGTCGACCTGCGTCTGGGTGAAATGGGCCACGGCCGCACCCAACATCAGCATCAGATCGCGACTGGCCACCAGAATCGTCAACCAGAGGGGAACCATGTGCATCACGGACAGGGTAATAAACCCGGTCGTCAGCATGAGCTTATCCGCCAGAGGATCCAAAACTTCTCCGAGCCTCGTCCGTTGATTGGCGACGCGGGCAATGATGCCGTCAAGGGCATCCGTCACGCCGGCGATGAACAGCGTAGCCAGGGCGTAGTCGAATTGTTCATAGTTCAACAGTCCGACGTAGACCGGGATCAACAAGATCCGCAACATCGTCAGGCTGTTCGGGACGTTCATATTCATTGAACGGATGGTGCGAGCTTCGCCCTTGTAGCGTTCTGAGAATTCCACCGGAGCCGCGCATCATAGAAACCCCGTAGAACCTTGTCAACGACGGTTGCACTCCACACGGGAGGTCCCTATAATCGAAACCCGTACAACGGGCCCAGGTGATGATCGACGGAGGTTGTGTATGAGCGGACTTCCCCTCCTCTTCAAAAAAGAGGGACTCATTGAACGGCACCAAGTCGAGGGGATTGACCCAAGCGACCGGTACTTCAACCGGGCCATCCTTGTCAATCGGGTGGCCGCGGGCTATACGGGCAAAGTCACCTATGAGGCCTACGCCGTCGAAGGCTCGGCTCACCCCACCACCGGGGCAGCCGTCAAAGCCGTTGTCGAAAAACTGCGCGATGTCGGGTTTACTCGATTGCGTACACGCTTGAATTTCAAGGGCAGCCGCTATCTCGCCGAGAAAGAAACCTGGACCGACTATCCGGATCTTCCCGCCTAACTTTTCAACAGCTCGCGACAGATCAGATCGTGAATCAACGGGCGGAAGAGGCGAATCTGCTCGTTCCGTCTCGTTGGATGCACGCGATTCGAGAGTAGCACCACTTCCAGTTCCTTCATCGGATCGATCCATACAGAGGTGCCGCTAAACCCAAGATGTCCAAACGACTCAGGGGAAAATCGTGTCCCTGACGAGGATCGGACCGATGGGGTATCCCAACCCAGCGCCCAACTGGAGTTCGGCACTCCCTGCCTGTTGCTCGTGAACAGACTGACCACATCGGGCGACAACAAACCCGGCTTCTTCCGGCGACCATCCATCCACGCCCGCGCAACCGCCAGCACCGCTCGCGCAGTGCCGAACAATCCGGCGTGACCGGCCACCCCACCGAGTGCGTAGGCATTCTCATCATGGACTTCCCCACGCAAGATACGCCCCCGCCACGAATCTTCCTCCGTCGGAGCAATAGCCTGAACGGCATCACAGAGTCCGGTGGAGGTTGGAGCGAGCCCGTGCGGTATATACCCGAGTGGGCAGGCACCAAGCGGCACAAAGATTTCCTCGCTGCAGAATCGCTCCAGCGGCCGGCCGGAGACCCGCTCCACGACCCATCCCAACAGCATAAACCCCAGGTCGCTATAGAGGCTGCGCGTCCCCCGTTCGTAGATCAGCTCTTCCGCGGCGATATAGTCCAACACCGCCGCCCGCGCGGCTGCACTTCCGAGAAACCCGGGGTGCACCGCGTCTTGTGAGGCTATTCGTTCATAGTAGGGCCGCCACCCAGGCAGCCCAGAACTGTGTGTGAGCAGGTGCCGCACGGTCGCCGCACCAATGGGATGATCACGAAGTTCCGCCAGAATCCCTTCGATCCGCTCATCCAGTTTCAGCAGTCCACGCTGCACGAGCAGCACCAGCGCCGTGGTCGTCGCTAACACCTTGGTGAGAGAGGCGAGGTCATAACAGGTGTCACCCGACACCGGCACACTAGGTTCCTTTTGCGTAAGCAAGCCGGCAGCTCCTTCAAACACCATGGCTCCACGCAACCGGACGGCCAACACCGCGCCGGGAAACGTGCCGTCATCGACCGCCGCTTGCAGCGCCGACTGAAGTGGATGTGCTGTGGCCATGTCTACAGGGCTCCGTTCAAGAGGAGAAGCGAGAAGGTGTGCCCGAGGAGGCTAGGCCACGCCGACGAGGCAGGCTCAGGTGGCAAGGAGGGGGATTCGAACCGCGCAGACGTGTCACCGGGCAGGGCTTGATTCGCCGGCCAGTTTGCCTTCGACGGAGGCCGCATCTGCTTGATAGGCATCGCTATCCTCGACCTCCAGCATCCGCTCAAAGGAACGCAGGGTGGAGCGAAACCGTTCCACCATCATCAGACGTTGTTTCTGAAGATCCGCGACGCCCCGCTGCATCTCCGTAAGGCTGACCTTGGCCTGGCGGATGATCTCACTGGCTTTCAGTTCCGCTTCCTTGACGATCAGATCAGCCTCGCGCTGCGCCGAACGCTTCACATCCTCGGCCAGAGTCTGCGCCGACACCAACGTGTTGGAGAGGGTCGCCTCCGTGCGTCGCAGATCGGTCACTTGCTGCTCGGTCGCCGTGAGCTTCTCGCGAAGCAGACTGTTCTCCCGATTCGCATTCTCAACCGTGAGCGCCAACTCCTCGAGGAAGCGGTTCACTTCGTCCCGGTCGTATCCCCGGAACTTCACCTGGAAGACCATCTGCTGAATGTCGATGGGAGTAATTTTCATGCGACACCTCTTACCCGACAGTTAGTGCATCCGGACGGCGATATCCCTCAAGGATTGAACCACGGCATATTGCAAAAAGACAAGGATCAGGATTGCGATCATCGGTGACAGATCCATGCCCATACGCCATCCGATCATCCGACGAATGGGCGTAAGCACCGGTTCCGTCGCCCGCTCCAAAAATTGGACGATGGGATTCCACGGATCCGGATTGACCCAGGAAATCAACGCACGGGCGATAATGACCCACATGTAGAGCCACAACACTGTATCCAGGATTGTAGCCGTGCCCTGCAACACATTGCCTAGCACAAACATCAGCGTCCCAACTCCTGTGAACGTTTCGTGGCCGCCTCGACGGCCGCCATCAGACAACCCCGCATGCCTCCGACCTCCAACTGATGCAACCCGGCGATAGTCGTGCCCCCCGGCGAGGCCACCTGATCCTTTAAACGAGCCGGATGCTCACCCCGCTCCAGGACCATCCGCGCAGCCCCAAGGACCGTCTGGGCCGCCAACAATTGCGCGGTCGCTCTGGGCAGTCCCATCTTGACCCCGCCGTCGGCCAAGGCCTCAATGGCCACAAACACATAGGCCGGCCCGCTCCCGCTCAAGCCGGTGACGGCGTCCATGAGCCGTTCTTCGACCGCAACGACCGACCCCACGGCCTCAAACACTCTCCGCACTGCCGCCACATCGTCCGCGGGAAGATCTGCCTGATAGGCCAATGCCGTCACACCCTCGCGAACCAACGCCGGTGTATTCGGCATGGCACGCACAATCCCCCGCGGCTGTGTTACCCGCTCGCGGATCCAGGCAACCGTCACTCCTGCCGCGATGGACACGATCAACTTTCCGTCGAGCGCCGACCCGATTTCGCTCAGCACAGCTGGCATCGCCTGGGGCTTGACCGCCAGCACGACGAGATCCGCCTGACGAACAGCCTCGCGGTTCTCCTCGCCGACCCGAATGCCGAACCGTGATGTAAGGAGATCGCGGCGGGCGGCCACCGGATCCGTGGCGCAAATGGAATCGGGGGCGGCCGCCTGCGACGCCACCAACCCACCGATTAAGGCCTCAGCCATTTGTCCGCCGCCGAGAAAGGCGATCGACGTCTTCACCAGTCCACTACTCACCACGCGCTCCAAAAATTGCCGTACCAACCCGCACGTACGTCGCGCCTTCCTCCACGGCTACGGGGTAGTCATGCGACATCCCCATAGACAGCTCCTGCATATTAATGTTCCGGCACCCCAGTCCTGTCAATGCCTGAGCCAGTTCTCGCAGTTGCCGAAAGTAGGGACGGGCATCCTCCGCAGCCGGTGTGGGGGGAGGAATGGCCATCAGGCCTCGAACCTCCAGATGCTCAAGGTCATTCAACGCCGGCAGGACAGCCGCCAAGGCCGACGGCGAAAATCCTCCCTTACTGAGTTCGCCTCCAAGATTGACCTCCAGCAGGACACGTTGCCTCAGCCCCGCCGCCTTGGCCTGACGATCAATCTCCTCCGCCAGCGCGAGGCTATCGACCGAATGAATGATGTCGAACCGGCCGACAACGGACTTGGCCTTACGTCGTTGCAACGTCCCGATAAAATGCCAGGTCACTCCCTCGCGCCCCAAGGTGTCGATTTTGGGAAGCGCTTCCTGGAGCCGGTTTTCGCCGAGATGCCGAACCCCGGCATCCACCGCTTCCCTCACCCGTTCGACCGGGATGGTTTTGGACGCAGCCACGAGGTGCACAGTCTCAGGAACCCGCCCCGCACGATGGGCGGCACGACGAATCTCCTCCCTCACCACATGCACCCGGGCCGCAATCGTATCCTCTCCTGCTTCCATACTGCGCCTTGCGGATGACCCACTGCCCCCCTGCTGTCCCGAAGGCCTCCGGCAGCGGGCCGAATCAGCCAGCGCTCCACATCAACTCGATACGGACTTACCGGCCCGGCAGGAGCGCAATCCCGCTGACCATCGTGGCGTTGACCACACCTTCACGGCGGTAGCTGAAAAATAAATCGGGCTGGCAGATGGTGCAGGCATTGACCATGGCGATGCGGTCCGCACTCAGGCCATCGGCAAGCGCCTGCCGGCGCACGAACGCACGCAGATCGAGGTGGGCCTTGTTCGCAGCAACCGGCCTCACCACCGCGTGCCAATCGGAAAGCACCTCGCGCAGCTTCGATAACACGGGCTCATCGACTTCGTAACAGCAGGGACCGGCCGAGGGCCCGATCGCCATTCTCAATCCTTCGACGGTGGCCCCGAAGCGATCCACAAGCAGCGCCACCGTCTTCGGCACAATACCGGCGACCGCCCCACGCCACCCCGCATGGATTGCGGCGACCACTCGTCGACCAGGATCGTGCAGCAGCACGGGAACGCAGTCTGCCGTCCGCACGGTCACCATCACCCCCGGCTGGTCGGTCACGACCGCGTCCCAGCCGCCCTCGAAGGTGGCTCCATGCTCGACCGGCTTGTCGACCACCAGCGCGTCTGTGCCATGCACCTGTTTGACGGACACCATCACGGGCGCCGCCCCATCCCGATGCTTGGCCTGGGGCGCAGAGGCGCGACCCGGTGTTACTGATAAGCCGGACAACCGGGTCCCGAAAAAATGCTCAACCCCATCCGCATCGGTCGCGAACGAGGGAACCGTGATCATCTCAGACGCCATCGTCCGTTCCACCCTCACCAGTTCGTCGATTGGCGACAGCCTAGTCGGCCTGCTTCCTTAGGAACGTCGGGACATCCCACTCATCATCACCGACCACGGCAATTCGCTCCACCGCTTCCCGCGTCTCACCCAGACGGCGAAGGAAGGTCGGTCGGTCGATATCCTTGATGGGTCGATCCGAAGCCGCGGCATGGACGCCCGTCAGCACCTGTTGCGCAGGGCGTCCGTTGGGTGTCCGTGCGACAGGGCGTTCGGCGGTGGTCGGCCGAGCAGCCGGTTGCTCCTCCCGTTCGAACCCCGTGGCAATCACGGTCACGATCAGGTCGTCACCGATTTCGGGATTGATGACCTGCCCGACGATGATGTTCGCTTCGGCATCCGCCGCATGTTGCACGATCGACGCCGCTTGCTCAACCTCGTGCAGCGACATGTTCGGACCACCGGTGATGTTCAACAACACCCCGCGAGCCCCCTCCACGCTGCCCTCTTCCAAGAGCGGGCTGCAAATCGCCTGTTGCGCCGCGTCCTGAGCCCGGTTCGCGCCGCGCCCGATCCCCATACCCATCACCGCGCGACCCGTGTGCGCCATGATCGTCCGCACATCGGCGAAATCGACGTTGACCAATCCGGTCGTGGTGATGACGTCGGCGATGCCTTGAATCGCTTGCCGCAACACATCATCCGCCACTTTGAAGGCATCCAGCAACGGCGTCGCCTTATCCACGATGCCCAGCAATCGTTGATTGGGGATGATGAGCAGCGTATCGACGTGGCGGCCGAGATCCCGGATCCCTTCCTCGGCATGGCTCATCCGGCGATGCCCTTCGTACTGGAACGGTTTGGTCACGACCGCAACGGTCAGGATTCCCAGTTCCCGCGCGATGCTCGCCACGATCGGAGCAGCGCCGGTTCCGGTGCCACCGCCCATGCCGGCGGTCACAAACACCATGTCCGCGCCGACCAGGCTCTCACGGATTTCATCTTTGCTTTCGAGGGCCGCATCGCGTCCGACCTCTGGCTTGGCGCCCGCACCCAGACCACGTGTGCGCTCCGGGCCGATTTGAATTTTGTACGAGGCCTGCGACCGGTCGAGCGCCTGCACGTCCGTATTTGCCGCCACGAAGTCGACCCGGCACAATCCGCCGGTGATCATCGTGTTGACGGCGTTGCACCCGGCCCCTCCGACACCGATCACTTTGATGCGAACGGGCGACTGCGGTTCCTCTTGAAATGAAAACATTGTGGCACCTCCCTTGACGATGGCGCGGACCCGGCATGACGCCGACCGCGAAAGTTAGAAAAAGTCGAACATCCACGATCGCATGCGATCGAACACTTTCCCGAGCCCTTTGCCGTGACGCATGCCGGCAGCCTCCAGATTGTCGGCATGTTGACGCGCATGAAGGAGTAACCCGACGCCGGTCGCGTGCATCGGATTGCTGACGATATCGCGCAGCCCGCCGATGCCTGTCGGCACACCGCGACGAGCCGGAAGATTCAACCCGCGTTCCGCCGCGTCCGGCATGCCTTCCAAGAGCGACGTTCCGCCCGTAATCACAACGCCCGCGCCCAGCATCCCTTCGTACCCGGCCCGCACGATTTCGCGCTTCACCAGATCGAACATTTCTTCGACGCGCGGCTCAAGAATTTCCGCGATGTCGCGGCGCGTAAATTGCCGCGGCGGCCGATCGCCGACCGAGGGCACTTCCACCATCTGATGGCCGTGCACCAGTTCGGTACGCGCGATGCCATGCTGCACTTTGATTTTTTCGGCGTCGGTTTGTGACGTCAGCAACCCGATGGCCAGATCCTTCGTCAGATTCTGTCCGCCGATCGGTAGGACGGCCGTATGCCGGATGCTGCCGTCGAGGAAGATTGCGAGATCGGTCGTCCCGCCGCCCAGATCCACCATGGCGACGCCCAGCTCGCGCTCCTCCGCGCTCAACACCGCTTCGCTGGAGGCCAGCGGCTGCAGGATAATATCGACGACGTCGAGTCCCGCGCGATTCACGCTCTTGATGATGTTTTGCGCTGAGGTCACGGCACCCGTGATGACATGCACATTGACTTCAAGCCGGTTGCCCGACATGCCCAACGGATCGCGGACCCCTTCCTGATCGTCGACCATGAACTCGCGCGGGATGACGTGCAGAATGCGCCGTTCATGGGGAATGACGGCCAACGTCCTGGCGCTTTCCACCGCGCGGCTGATATCCTCACGGGTCACTTCCTGTTTTTTCAGCGCCACCACGCCCTTGAGGTTTTCTCCCGAAATGTGGCTACCCGCGATGCCCGTATAGACCGAATTGATCTGCACGGCCGCCATGAGTTCCGCCTCTTCAACCGCTTTCTTGATCGATTCGACGGTGCTTTCGATATTGACGACGACACCTTTGCGAAGCCCGCGCGAAGGACAGGAGCCGACGCCGATGATGTTCAGCGGGCCCTCCTCCGGCACTTCGGCGACAATTGCGCAAATCTTGGTCGTTCCGATATCGAGCCCGACCAGGATATGATCCCGCTTAGACACTCGGCTCACCCCCTTCCCCGAACAATGACGCGGTCGGCAAAGCGAAGATCGATTTC